>CAMBCD010000013.1 GCA_945863085.1 Bordetella parapertussis | reverse complement strand
GCCTTGTTGTAAGTGATCGTGGTCAGGATCGCGATGCCCAGCCCGAGTTCGACATAAGTCTTGCTGACATCGGCATCAACCGATCCGAACACGATGTTCGGTTCGATGCCCGCCTTGCGGAAGGCGTTCATCACCTTCCAGCGCCCGCTGTAGGCCGGGTCGTAGGTGATGATCGGATGTTTGGCGATTTCCTTCAGCGTCAGCGTTTTGGCTTTCAGCACCGGATGCCCGGCCGGGGCGACCACGCTGCGTTCCAGCGGAAAACACGGGATTGCCGCCAGCGTCGGAAATTCGCGCACCGTGTCCGGTCCGATGCTGATGTCGACATCGCCCGCGTCGAGCAGCTCGCAGATCTGCTCCGGGTTGCCCTGGCGCAGGCCGAGGCGGATGCCGGGATATTTTTTGATGAACTTCTCGATGATTTTCGGCAGCACGTAACGCGCCATGGTGTGCGTGGTGCCGATGGTCAGTTGCCCGGTGGCTTCCTCGCTGAAATCCTGGCCGAGATTTTTCAGGTTCTCGATCTCATTCAGCACGCGCTTGATGGACGCGATCGCCAGCTGTCCCGGTTCGGTCAGTCCGTTGATGCGATTGCGTTTGCGCACAAAAATGTCGAAACCCAGTTCCGCTTCGAGCAACTGGATCTGTTTGCTGATGCCAGGCTGCGAGGTATGCAGCGCATCGGCCGCGGCGGAGATGTGGTTGCCCTGGCGGAAAACTTCGAGGATGTACTGCAGCTGTTTAAGGGTCATGGGCAGTGGCAGAAATGGCAGGGGCGCACTGCGATTTTAAGTTCAGGCAGTGCGCCCCCCAGAGTAACAAAATAATAAATAAAAACAAGTACTTATAGTATTACCGTGGGATCCGCCACGGCATCCATTGCCGCGCCAGGCGTCAATCCGCGCGCGCCCCCGACGCCTTGATCAGCTTCGCGTATTTTTCGATCTCGCGCTGCAGATAGGCGGTCATTTCTTCCGGAGAGCTGCCCAGCGGCGCCGCGCCCTGGTTTTCCATCAGCTTGCGCACATCCGCGTCGGTCAGCACCTTGGTCATTTCCGCGTGGAAACGCGTGATGATGGCGGCGGGCGTTTTGGCCGGGAAAAACATCCCGTACCAGTTGTCGCTTTCAAAACCCTTCAGCGTTTCATCCACGGTGGGCAGATTCGGCATCGACGGTGCGCGTTTCAGCGTGGTCACCGCCAGCGCGCGCATGCGGCCGGAATTGATGTGCGGTACCGCGGCGATGATGGTGGTGAACAGCATGTCGATTTCGCCGCTGGCCAGCGCAATCACCGCCTGGCCGGCGCCCTTGTAGGGGATGTGCGTCATTTTTGTGCCGGTCATGGTTTTCAGCAGTTCGGCGGAGAGGTGGCTGGTGGTGCCGGTGCTGTTGGAACCGAAATTGAACACGCCGGGTCTGGATTTCGCGAGCGCCACCAGTTCCCTGACGTTTTTTGCCGGCACCGACGGGTGCGTCACCAGGATCAGCGGCGTCGACGACACCAGCATCACCGGCGCCAGGTCGCGCAGCGCGTTGTAGTTCAACTTGCTGTACAGGGAGGCGTTGACGGCGAGGGATGCCGACTGGAACAGCACGGTGTAGCCGTCGGGCGGCGATTTTGCCACCAGTTCCGCGCCGATGTTGCCGCCGGCCCCGGTGCGGTTGTCGACAATGATCTGCTGGCCGAGCAGGGGTTGCAGCTTGGCGGAGAACAACCGCGCCTGGATATCGGTGCCGCCGCCGGTGGCGAAGGGCACGATCATGCGGACCGGGCGGTTGGGCCAGGCTTGCTGGGCGAACGCGGCGGTCGCGGCAAAGAGCAGTCCACCCGCGAGCAGCAGGGCGGCGCCTGCGCGGAATACGAACGGGATGGAATGACGGCGATGCAGGGTTGCGACGGATACAGTCGGCATGGTGCGTTCTCCTCTGGGCTTGCCGTGGTGTTGTTGCGGGCGGTTGCCCGCGTGTTGTTGTAAGGCTGTACAGCAGCGCAACAGAGCCTATGCCCGGCCCCGAACCTCGTCAAGCAGGTCTCGTCAAGCAAGCCTCGCCAAGCCGGCCGCGCTTACTGCCGCACCGCCAGCAATCCATCCCCACTCACCGCCACCACAAACCCGGCGCGCTGCAAACGTTTCGTCACTTCATCCGGCACATCGCGCCCGCTGCTCAGCTTGTTCGGTGAACCGGTGTAATGGAACAGCTTGCCGCGGCGTTTGATCACACGCGCGAGCTGGTCATAAAAAATCTGCGAATAGAGTTCACCGGCGATGCCGAAACGCGGCGGGTCGTGCAGGATCGCATCGACGGACGCGGCGGGAATGCCGGTGATCGCCTGCGTGATGTCGCCCTGCGTCAGCGTGAGCGTCGGATCAGCTTGCGGCGACCAGGGATTGATGCCGCGCAGCCAGAGTACATCGGGATTTTTTTCAAAAGAAAGAATCTGCTGCGCCTGGCCCGCGATGCACCACGCCGCAAAATAGCCGAGGCCGCCGCAGGTATCGAGAATCACCTTGCCGCGCGGCGCAATCAATCCCACCTTGCGTTCGGCATCGGCATACGGCGACACCAGCGCCGTGGGCAGCATCTTGATGCCGTCGATTTCAAAGGTCGGTGCGCCCCATTCAGTGGGCACCAGCTTGATCAGCGACTTCGTGAAGCGCGACACCGGCGCGAAACCTTCCGCCGTCCAGTGATAAATCGTGCGTTCACGGCAGCTGTCGAACCAGGGATATTCATCGCCCTGCCAGGTCCAGCCCGCAGCCCCCAGGCCGACGCTGGTTTGCGTGCGACCGAGGTCGAGCGAACACTCGGCCGTGGCGGCACCGGCGCGTTGGGCGGCGCGCAGCAGCTGGTGGACGGGCAGGGTCAGGAGAGGAATGGGCGGCTCGCGGCTGGGGAATGCAGGTGAGGATGCCCTGTCGATAACGTGCACAGCTTACCTCGCAGACTGCTGGCCTGGAGATCTCTTTCTGTCTTCGCTTGGCTGGTAATTCGGGCTACCGGCGGGCAGGCCTAATTGCTATCAGGAGTCAGTTCGCCACCAGTTATGCGAGAAGATGGTCGACAAACTTGTTGACCGGAGTTTTTTCGAAGATTTCCTGGTTACTGCAAAGGGACAGGATGATCTTTTGCTGTTCCAAGGTGAAGCGCCGCGCCAGGTTTGCCTTGAATTTTTTCTCGATTACCGGAAGGCATTCCTCGCGGCGGCGCGGATGTCCGATCGGATACTCAATCTCGATAGGCGGCGTACTGCTGCCGTCTCGGAAATGAATGTCCACGGCGTTGGCGGATGAACGTTTGTCCGGGTTGTAAAAATCCTTGCTGTAGCGGGGATCTTCGAAGATTTTTATTTTTTCCCGCAGCTTGTCAATGACCGGATTGGCGGCGAAATCGTCTTCCAGGTCCGGCGAATTAAGGCGGCCAAACAGCAGGGCGACGGCAACCACGTATTGCGCACAATGATCACGATCGGCCGGATTGTGGAGCGGCCCGGTCTTGTCATTGATGCCGATCATCGCCTCCTGGCTTCTGATCGTGACCGATTCAATGTCGTCAATCCTGTCCTTGACCAGCGGGTGCAGCTTCAGTGCGCACTCGACGGCGGTTTGCGTCAGCATGTCCGCCGGGACGAACTTGAACAGGATGTTTTCCATCACGTAGGAGCCATAGGGGCGCTGGAAGGAAAAGGTCTGTCCCTTGTACAGCGCATCATAAAAACCGAATTTTTTTGCGGTCATGACCGACGGAATCGTGATTTCGCCGCGCATCGCCAGTAGCGCGAGCTTTACGCCACGGCTGGTGGCATCGCCACCCGCCCAGTTCTTGCGCGACCCCACATTCGGTGCCTGCCGGTATGCCTTCAGTGTAATGCCGTCGGCAAAGGCATTGGATACTGCACCGATGATCTGGTCGCGGGTGCCGCCGAGCATGTGCGTGATGACAGCCGCAGATGCCACCCGGATCAGCGCGGCATGATCACATCCGATCCGTGTGAAGCTGTTTTCGATGCCGATACCACCCTGGATTTCGTAGGCCTTGATCTGCGCAGTCAGCACATCGCGCATAGACAGTGGCGCCTTGCCAGCCGATTCACGTCTGCGGCTGAGGAAGTCCGCGGTAGTCAGGATCGCGCCCAAATTGTCGGATGGGTGTCCGCGTTCCGCTGCAAGAAAACAATCGTTGGAATCCAGCCATCGTATCAGCGTACCCAGATTGAACGCCGCACTGACCGGGTCCAGCTCAAATCGTGTCCCCGGCACACGGGCGCCGAGTTTGACGGAAATGTCTGGAACCACTGGGCCTATGAAACGCGTGCATTCAGGATAATCCAGCGCCTCAAACGCACAACCGAGGGCATCGGTGAAACAGTAACGTGCCGTCACATAGGCGGCGCTGTTTTCAATCTTGTAATCACAAACATAGTCTGCAATGGCCACCAGAACGTCGTCGGGCGGCGGGCGCAGATTTGATTGTTCTGCCACGATACTTTCCCTTCAGATGAGTATGTATTGCCAATGCAGGGTTTGCCGCACGATGTGCCCCGTGCCGACGGGCATCATGACTTCGGGCCAACTGCTTTGATCACAGGTGCCCAGCGTTTGATTTCATCCTGGATGAATTTGCCAAATGCCTCAGGTGTGCTGGTCAGCGGATCTGCACCGCCGGCAGCCAGTCGTTCCTTCACATCGCTGCTGGCCATCACCTTGACCACGGAAGCATTGATTTTCGAAATGATTTCGCGGGGTGTTTGCGCCGGCACTGTGAGCCCGTACCACTGCGTAACTTCATAACCCTTGACCGTTTCGCCGATGGTGGGAACATTGGGCAGTATGTCCAGCCTCTTTTTATTACCGACAGCCAGTATGCGCAGCTTGCCGGCCGATATGTGCGGTACCAGAGGAGTGAGACCGGTGATCATCATCGACGTTTGGCCGGACAACAGATCCACCAACGCAGGTCCTGCACCTTTATAGGCGATATGGGTGATATCAATCTTGGCGAGCATCCCGAAATAGGCGCCTGCGAGATGTGATGCACCGCCACTACCGCCGGAACCGTAAAGAAGATTTTTCGGTTGTGCCCGCGCAGCATTGATCAGCCCGGCAACATTTTTTACCGGCAATGAAGGGTGCACGACCATGCCGTAGGGAATGTCGGCCACCAGGGAGACAGGAGCAAAATCCTTGATAACGTCATACTGCAGCTTTGGATAAAGCGTCGGATTGACGGCATAAATCCCGATGTGTCCCAGAAGCATGGTGTAGCCGTCAGGGGCGGAGCGTGCGACATTTTCACTCCCTATTGTGCCGCCGGCGCCGCCGCGGTTGTCGACGACTACCTGCTGCCCCATGGATTCCCCCATTTTTTGGGCAAGCAGGCGTGCCAGCAGATCAGTCGGTCCACTGGGGGCAAACGGCACGACCATGCGCATCGGTTTTGTCGGGTAATTCTGAGCGTTTGTGACGGATGCCGAAAGGGCAAACGCGAAACTGACCAATACGATGCCGAGTTTCATTCGGAATTCTCCTTCATGTCTGTTTGCGTTTTATTGAATGTTTTTTTCTGACTATACAACCTGAAGTTTCGGCAATGTGCGCCGCATCCACAAAATGGATGCACTAGTGGTTGTTTTTACGCGAGGTGGCGCATTTGCTGATTAGTCAGTGGAATGGTTTTCCCGTGCTGACCGAATGCGGTTTAACGGGATCTGAGACAGGTGTTCGGTTTGCATCAAATTACTGGTCCGCTGAAGCATGTTTCACATTGGCCCTGCCAGGTCCAGCCCGCAGCCCCCAGGCCGACGGTGGTCTGTGTGCGGCCCAAATCCAGCGAACATTCAGCCGTGGCAGCCCCTGCGCGCCGGGCGGCACGGAGGCTGTTGTGGACGGGCAGGGTGAGGAGGGGAATCGGCGGCACCTGGCAGCGGATGGCACTGGCGGATGGCCTGCCGGCCCCGTGCGCAGTACAACCCCGTGTTTCCATTGGGATTTGAATCCGGTATGACATCGGCAACAGGCCTTTGCCCCGTTTTTTCTGCCAGCAGCTTACCCCGCGGGCTGCGGCCCGGGCGATCTTTTTTGCAGCACCCCGTGTACCGTCATTGCCCTTTTTCCAAATCGAAGTTAGCTTAGTCACCCCCCAGTAGCCGCATGTCAACGGGAGCCTCATGAAACAACGGTTACGGCTGTTGATCGTCGAAAGCTCAAGCGCTGATCTCGCGTCGCTGCTGCACGCGCTGGACAGCCAGGGTTTTCACAGCGCGCACAGCGTTGTAGCCACTGCGGCGGACATGCGCGCAGCACTCGAGGCGCAGGAGTGGGATCTGGTCATCTGCGGCCAGCCTGTCCCCGGTTTTCCCGCACCGGCGGCGCTGGCGATGGCGAAGGAAGTCTGCCCTCAGCTGCCCTTCATCATCCTGTCCGGCGAAACCGACCTCAACCTCGCCGTGGCGCTGATCCGGCTTGGTGCGCAGGACTATGTGCAAAAAAGCGAACTGATGCGCCTCGGCCCGATCATTGATCGCGAGTTGCGCCATGTCGAATGGCAGCGCCGGCAGAAAGTCACCGAGGGCCGGCTGCACGAGACACACGCGTTATTCCAGGCCATTGTCGAAAATGTCGGTGACCTCGTCGCCGTGCTCGATACCGACGGCAAACGTGTCTACAACAGCCCCTCGTACCGGCCGCTGTTCCGTGAAAAGGACATCCGCCAGGGCACCAGCTCCTTCATGGAAATCCACCCCGAGGACCGCGAACGCATCAAGGCGGTGTTCCGCAAGACGGTGGAGACGGGCATTGGCGAATGTTCCGAATTCCGCTTTGTGCTGAAGGACGGCAGCATCCGCCACATGGAGTCCGACGGCCGTGCCATCCGTGATGCCGAAGGCAGGGTGTGCAAGGTGGTGGTGGTGTCGCGCGACATCACCGAACAAAAACGCCTCGAAGCCGACCTCCGGGAAATGGCTGCCACCGACATGCTGACGGGGCTGCCGAACCGGCGCCATTTCCTCGGCCAGCTCGAACAGGAAAAAGCCCGTGTCAGCCGCGCCGAGGAAAAAAGCGCCGCCGTGCTGATGATCGACATCGACCATTTCAAGCAGGTCAACGACAGTTTCGGCCACGCCGCCGGCGACCACGTGCTGCGCCACCTCGCAACACTGATGCGTGAAGAACTGCGCAAGATCGACACCGTGGGGCGGCTCGGCGGTGAAGAATTCGCCGTGATCCTGCCGGGCGCCGACTCCCCGGCGGCCGAAATCTTCGCCGAACGCCTGCGGAAGCAGGTGGCGGAAACCCCGGCGCTGCACGACAAGTGGACCATCCCGGTGACCATCAGCATCGGCGTCACCGAAATAAAACCCGATGATGACGGCGCAGACGACGCGCTGACCCGCGCCGACCGCGCGCTTTACCGCGCCAAGGAATGCGGGCGGAACCGGGTTACCGTTGAGGTCTGAATGACCGTCGCAAGGCGGAATCTGTTTTGCACCAGGAAACCAAATAACAAAGGGGGATGAAATGACCTTCGGCGAATCCATCAGCACCTGCTTTAAAAAATACGCGACCTTTGACGGCCGCGCCACACGCTCGGAATACTGGTGGTTTTTTCTGTTTACATTCCTGGTGTCGGTGGCATTGGGCATCGTCAGCGAAATGCTGTCGGGGCTGTTCACGCTGGCGGTTCTGCTGCCTTCGCTTGCGGTCGGCGCGCGACGGCTGCATGACATCGACAAAAGCGGATGGTTTCTTCTGGTCTGGTTCATTCCAATCATTGGCTGGATCATCATGATTGTGTGGGCCATACAAGAGGGAAAAGAACCCAATCGGTTCTCGTCTGCGGCCTGAATTTATCTTGCTTACAGAAAATTTCTATAACTAAGCTGCATTATTGTTAGTAGCGTCGCCGTTTGCTAACCACGTGTTCATGGTTCGAGACTAGGCTGAGGGGCCGATTAGTACTCGAGCCAATAGTAGAATCAACCGACAGGAGGAGATTCATGAAATTCGGTCGTTTCCAACACCAATCCCGCAGCTTCTTCGGCCTTGTCGAAGGTGACCAGGTCACCGAACTCGACGGCTCACCATTCACCACCTACAAACCCACCACCACCCGGCACCTGCTGTCTTCCCTCAAAACCCTGATCCCCTGCGAGCCGCGCAATTTCTACTGCGCCGGCTTGAACTACGCCGCGCATATTGAATGGGGTGCGAAGCGCAAGGGTGTGGAACCCAAGTATCCGGAGAAGGCCGACGTCGGTTACCGCTCATTCAACGCGCTGTGTGCCACCGATGAAGCCATCGTGATTCCCGCCGATGCCTCGGACATGGTGCAGTTCGAGGGTGAGCTGGTGGCGGTGGTTGGCAAGGCTGCAAAAAACCTGAGCGAGGAAAACGCGCTGTCGTGCATCTTGGGCTATACCTTGGGCAACGACGTCAGCGAACGCAACTGGCAGAAATCCGACCGCACGCTGTGGCGCGCGAAAAACTGCGACACCTGGAAACCGATGGGCCCGTTCATCACCACGGGGCTGGATCCGATGAACCTCGACGTCGAGATTCACATGAATGGCCAGCGCGTCGCCGGTTACAACACCGGCAAGATGCTGTTTTCGGCGCAGCGTTACATCGCCGAGATCACCCGTTACATGACTCTGCATCCCGGCGATGTGATCTGGCTGGGCACGGATGATGCGACTGAACCCAATCTGAAACACGGCGACGTCTGCGAGATTATCCAGAAGGACATCGGCACGCTGCGCAGCCCGGTGGTGCGCGCCAAAGCCTAGGCTGCAGGCGGCGTCATTCCGGAAGCGCGAAGCGCTATCCGGAATCTAGCGTCGTTGCTTTCAGGTCCCTGGATTCCGGCTTGCGCCGGAATGACGGGCGATTATTATTTAAGTATTTGATTATATTGATATTTTTGTTATTCTCCCTGCGTGACAGTGAAACGCAACGTTTCGATTGCGCCGCAATCGAAATCCCCCACCAACTGATCCGGGAATTTATTCGATGAGCAAACCTGTCTGCCTGCTGTGGCTGGATGATTTCAAGTCGTACGAACAGGCGCTGGCCGGCGCCGGGATTGCCGACCGTTTTGAACTGCATTGCGTGAAGCGTGAAGACAAGCCGCCCGAGGATCTCATTCCGCGTGTGGAGGTGCTGGCCGGGTGGAAACCCGGCGGTTTGCTCGGGCGCATGCCCAAGCTGCGCTGGGTGCAGGCGATGACAGCCGGTGTTGAAGCCTGGCTCGGTGCGCCCGGACTGCGCGATGAAGTCGCGTTGTGCTGCGCGCGGGGTTCGCACCGCCATTCGATGTCGGAGAACATCCTCGGCGCGCTGTTTCACCTGACCAAGCCGTACATGGCGGTGGCGCTGGACCAGAAGGCCTCGCGCTGGAACAAACGCCAGTCCACGCTGCTCGCCGGCCAGACGCTGGGCATCCTCGGCCTCGGTGCGATCGGTCAGGAACTGGCATTGAAGGCTGCCGCGCTGGAGATGCGCGTGATCGGTACCAAACGTTCGCCGGAGCCGGTGGAGGGCGTGGAGGAGGTGTATGCCGGCGACGAAACCGATGATGTGCTGCGCCAGTCGGATTTTGTCGTGCTGCTGATGCCGGCCACCGCCGAGACCGACAATTTCATCAACACCGCGCGCCTGAAGGTGATGAAACCCACCGCCTGGCTGCTCAATTTTGCGCGCGGCTCACTGGTGGCTGATGACGACCTGATTGCCGCGGTGAAAAGCAAAACCATTGCCGGCGCCGTGCTCGACGTGTTCCGCGAGGAACCGCTGCCGGCAACACATCCGTTCTGGACCACGGAAAATATTCTCGTGCTGCCGCATATCGGCGGCGGCCATGCCGGCCGCGGCGCCGTGGTTGCAGAGATCTTCGCTGAAAACGCACGGCGTTATCTCGAGGGTGAACCTTTCGCGACGGAAGTGGATCGGGCGCGTGGTTACTGAGCGCCAGGTACAGGCCGCCGTGGTGTCGAGTTCGAAGGCGGAAAACTGCTTTGAATCAAAAACACCTAGCGCAGGAATTCCTGTTGCCACGCTTTGTAAGCATCATTGCGCGTGATTTTTTTCATCGCATCATTCGAAGCCATTCTGGATTCAAGATATTCGATTGCACCGTCATTGTGTAAATGTTCATAGACTTCGTGCAGCACTTTCACGACCGCTGCGACGGGTTGATGGCCTTGAAGCTGCACCCGGACACCCGCCGCGGCATAGTCAGCGCGGGTCACGCCAGGCAGAGTAAGGCCGGCAATGATCGGCAGCTTTACTGCGTCATGAACCGCCTTCACCTGATCCAGTGATTTGGCGCCGGAAAGAAATATCGCATCCACCCCGGTCGAGGCATAGGCTTTTGCGCGCGCAACAGCGCCGTCAACCCCTTCGGTTTTGAGCGCGGCAGTACGCCCGGCGATGATCAGGGACTTGTCCTGGCGTGCGGCAAGTGCGGCTTTCATCTTGCCCACACCTTCCTCGATTGAAGTGAGTTCCTCGCTGCCGCGGGTATTGCCAAAACGTGTGGGTAGCAGGGTGTCTTCGATGGTCAGTGCCGAGACGCCCGAATGTTCACACTCCTCGACGGTCCGCATGACGTTGAGTGCGTTGCCGTAACCATGGTCGGCATCGACGATTAGACTTAACGAGGACGCGCGCGTGATTCTGCGGATTTGATCCGCGAATTCCGTCAGGGTGATCACTGTGAGATCGGGTGCACCGAGGGTCGTATTGGAAGCGACTGATCCGGCAAGCATGCCGAGTTGAAAGCCGACATTTTCCGCGATGCGCGCGGACAGCGCGTCGTATACGCTAGCCGGTGAAAGGCACTGGTTGCCGGACAGGATGTTGCGAAGTCGGTTGCGTCGTTCAGTGTGGTTCATTTCTCCCCCAGTATCATTGCCGACCCCTTTTCAGCGATCGCAAGCGTCGGCGCATTGGTATTGGTTGACGGAATTGTCGGAAAAATCGAGGAATCTACGACGCGCAAGCCGGATATGCCATGCACACGCAGCTCCGGATCAACAACCGCCATGGGGTCGGTCCCCATCTTGCATGTGCCGACCATGTGCCAGCTCGTAGCCGTTGTAGCCTTGACGTACTCCCGCATGACTTCCGCGCTGTTGACCTCCAGGCCAGGACGGGTTTCCCGCACAACCAAATGCCGCATGGAAGGTGACTGGGCCAGGTTCCGCGCGATACCCAGCCCGTGCATGACCAGCCTGATGTCATCTTCATCGGAAAGGTATCGGGGATCCATCACGGCTTGCTGGAAGGGTTCCGTGGATCCTATATGCACTGAGCCCACCGACTTGGGCTGCAGCACAGTGACCCCGATGGAAAAGCCGGAAAATGCATCGCTGCCATAACGACGGGATCTTGCATAACGGTCTTTGCCGGATCGCGGCAGCAGGCGCAGTGTAAGGTCAGGCTGGACGGCATCCGCGCGGCTTCGCAGGACCACCCTTGCCGTGGTTGAACTGATGGTCAGCAGGCCCTTTCTCTGGAAAATGAATTTCATGCCCTCCCGGAGTTTCCGCCAGGGGCTATTCATCACATCGTTGATGGTAATCGGCTTCGAACATTCAAACGACAGACGCACATCTGTATGGTCGCGCAGGTTCTCTCCGACGCCGGGCAGCGCATGTTTCACGCCAATGCCGAACCGGGACAGCACATCCGCATTGCCGATGCCGGACAATTCCAGGAGTTTGGGAGACTGCAGGGGGCCTGCCGACAGAATTACTTCGCGGCGCGCGTGCACGCGGGTGATTTCGCCCTTTTGAAGAAACTCCACGCCGGTCGCGGATTTATTCTCGATCAGGACACGCGCAACTTCCGCGCCGGTCACAACCGTCAGATTTTTCCTGTTCTTGGCGGGCCTCAGGTATTCGTATGCGGAGTTCGAACGCAATCCGTTCCGTGTCGAAACCTGGATATAGGAAGAACCTTCATAGTTCTTGCCGTCGTTGTAATCAAAAACCCTTTGATAACCGGCATGGCTCGCTGCCTCGACAAAAGCGCTCGAAAGCTCATTGAATTCACTGAGCTTGGTTATGCCTATGGGCCCGCCGTGTCCGCGCACACCGGGGTCGCCCATGGGGAAATCCTCGAGCCGCTTGAAATAAGGCAGCAGGTCGGCATAAGCCCAGCCATGGCATCCATGGTCTCTCCACTTGTCGTATTCCAGCGGATCGCCGCGGACAAATATGCTTCCGTTGATCGAGCCGGATCCGCCGAGCACCTTCCCGCGCACCCACAGATGCTGCTGGCCGTTGGCATGCACCTGTGGCTCGGTCATGAATGGCCAGGTAAAGTTCTGATCGCGGAGTATGTTTGCAACCAGTACCGGGATGCGGATATTCAGGCTGTTATCGGGTCCGCCGGCCTCGATGAGCAGGACTTGATTGTTTTCATTCTCGCTTAACCGGTTGGCAATCACGCAACCGGCAGAACCGGCGCCTACGACGATGAAATCAAATTTCGAATCGGCCGGAATGGCATCCACGTACATTCAAAAATTCCCTGAGGCAAAAATCATCGATCCACCTTCGCCCCTGATTCCTTGACCACAGGCTCCCACTTCGCGATTTCTGATCTGATCAGATCCGAACAGGCGTCCGGTGCACTGCCTACCGGTTCGGCGCCAAACTGATCCAGCCGGTTTTTGACGGCGGCAACTTTTAATGCCTTGACCACCTCGCCGTTGAGTTTTGTGACGATGGGCTGGGGGATTCCGGCAGGTCCCAGCAACAGATAGAAACCGCGGACATCAAACTGGGGAACCCCGGACTCGGAGACGGTGGGCACGTCCGGCGCTATCGGCGAGCGGTTACGCCCTGTGGTTGCGATCGCCCGGATTCGCCCTGACCGGACGTGGGGAATTGCAGAGGCGGTGTTGCTGAACAGGAAATCGACTTCGCCGCTCAGTAGCGCGGTATTGGCCAAACCACCGCTTTTATAAGGCACATGCAGCAATTTGATTTTGGCAAGCTGTTGCAGCAGCACGCCAGCCAGCTGATTGGCGCTGCCGGGGCCGGACGATCCATAGGTGATTTCCCCCGGCCGGGATTTGGCAAGGGCAATAAACTGCCTGACCGTTTTTACCGGAACGGAAGGGTGGGTGGAAAGGAAGAACTGTCCGGATGTCATTTGCGTGATGCAGGTGAAATCCCTGGCCGTGTCATAAGGAAGTTTCCGCAAATTCGGATTGATGGAGAGTTCTGCGGCGGCGGCGCCCAGGGTGTAACCATCTGGCGCCGCCCTGGCAATGGCTTCGGTGCCGATGACGGTTCCGCCACCGGGGCGGTTTTCCACGACGATTGGCGACCCCAGCTGTACCGATAACTGCTGGGAGACTAAGCGCGTCACCAGATCCGTTCCACCCCCCGGCCCGAGAGGAACGATTACCCGTATGGGGCGATTGGGGTAGTTTTGCGCATTACTCCAGGACGTAAAACCTGCCAGCGCCGCCAGAGCCAGCATTCCGAACATGTTTCGTGCATTCATGGTCACCTCCCAGTGTCTCAGGCGCAGCACGCGGTCAACATTCAGCGATGAGCGCGGGCTGCATGAGTTTCAGACGCAGCGTCTACAACAATTGCATCAAAAGCACTCCCGACATTCGCCAGTTCATCAATATTCTGCCACTGCCGCAATGCGATTGCGGCTCCTTCGGCGCCCAAACGGGGTTCGCACAGCCGCAGGAATTTCGTCGCAAGGTCGCCTGCCGAAACCGGATTGTCTTCGTGGCCCAATGGGTTGACGATATAGACTTGATGGGTTTTTCCGGCGCGGTCCGTGGCAGTCATTCGCATGTGCACCCGGCGGGGAAAATCCTTCTCGAACTCTTCGTCGATGCGCACTTTGACGCGGTTCATCAGCGGCCTCGTCGAAGGGTCGAGGTACGCTTCAGGCACAAAGGCATGATGGTCGATGAGACCATGGCGCAGAGTCCACGCCAGAATGTAGGGCAGGCTGTGATCGGCGGTTTCGCGTGTGGTCGGGTTCCATTTCGCCGGTTCGCTGCCGCTTTCATGCCAGGCTGACCAGTAGGTTTCGACATCGATGTTTTCGATCTGGTCGACCGGCACCTTTTTGCGCAGTTCAATTGCGGCCCAGACCAGCGCCTGCATGTTGTAAACGACGGGCCAGAATTTGATTTTTGCCCGCGGGATGAAGAAATCCGCAGGCGATTTCCCGAATGCCGGCAATTCGATCGGCCCTGATATGAGATCAGTCAGCCCGTGGCGCCCGCTGAATGGCGCCTCGGGGCCGGTCATGCCGGCCGCTGCAAGCTGCACTCCAAATACGGCATTACGTACTGCGTAGGCTGTCGCCGCCCCTTTCCACATCGACAGTTGCCCGGCGCGGCTGGCGCGCATCGGCATATTGGCGACAGCAGTGATCGCGATCGCATGCATGGCCACGTCTCGGCTCAATCCCATCAGGTTAGCAAGTCCTGCCGCGGCACCGACGCTGATGCCGAAGCCCTGGTCCCAGCCTTTTTCCCGTAACTGCGCCTTCATTTGCAGCCGGATGAATATTTCGTAGGACACGACTGCCGCAGTGACCAAACGCTTGCCCGAAACCCCGATCTGCGGGGCGACGGCGAAGAGTGCACCCAGACCGTCGCTGGGATGGCCGCCAGGATACGTGTCGTTGAAATCCAGATCGCGGATCATGCAGGAATTGACGAATGCCGCTGCATCGGTCGCGCGAAGGTCCGTTGATCCGAGGATGCGGCCGGTCAGTGCCTTGCTTGCGGCAGGCCCCGCTAGCTGACGGCCGACGGCTGCCGTGTCGCAATCGTAGGCACCCAGTGCACAGCCTACAGTGTCGAGCAGCCTTTCCTTGCTCGCATTGACGGCGTTGGCTGGAAGGTCGGCGTAAGTCAGGCTGCTGGCAAAATCGGCAAAACTGTGAAGTATCGGATCCAACTGCTTTCTCCCGCGCTGAGTGGTACGGATGACCTAGCGGCCATCCGAATTGGTTTTCAGGCCCATGCTATTAACCAGTTTTTGGAAACGAAGGACTTCACTGGCCAGGTACTTGCTGAACTCCTCCGGCGTTTTGTCTACCGGCTCCGCGCCGTCCGACAGGAACTTCCCGGCTACATCCGGTTGCTGAACGATCTGACGGATGGAGGTATTGAGTTTGTTGATGATCCCGCGCGGAGTGCCGGCAGGCGTCAGCAGGCCGTACCAAGTCATTACCTCGTAACCTGGAAGTCCGGCCTCGGCAATCGTCGGCACATCGGGAGCAGCCACCGAGCGCTTTATGCTGGTCACGCCCAACGGCCGCACACGGTTGTTCCGAGCCTGCAGCAAGCCCGCGACAATCGCGGAAAAAGTGAATTGGGTTTGCCCGGCGATAACGCCAGCAAGCGCAGGAGCCCCGCCGCGGTAAGGCACATGAATTATGTTGATCTGCGCCATGCTCTTAAACAGCTCACCAGCTAAGTGTCCAGAACCACCATGGCCCCCAGATGAAAAATTCAAACTACCGGGTTTGGACTTGGCAAGAGAGATCAGATCCTTGACCGAACCGACACTGACACCCGGAAAAACAACCAACAGGAAGGGCGCTTGGGCAAACTGCGCAACCCCCGAAAAATCCTTGACGGAGTCGAATGGCAAATCATGCAGGCTCGGGTTGATCGCAAAACTGCTGGAAATCGCAAGCATGGTGTAACCATCCGGCGCCGCTTTGGCAGCAATTGCGCCGGCAATGGATCCGGCAGCACCGGCGCGGTTATCGACGATCACGGATTGTCCGATTGCCTGGGAAAGCTTTTGACCGACTAGTCGCGCCATGATGTCGGTTGCGCCGCCGGCAGCGAGCCCGACCACAAACCGTAACGGCTTGTTGGGGTAATCGGAAGGCATGCCTGCCGTACCTCCCGACTGAGCAGTTGCCAGCATTGATGCTATAGACAACATAACTGCCAAAACCGATTTCAATAAAGTTTTCATGGTTTCTCCTCCTGTTTTCCCGGTCTAAGGTGCGGTTTCTGCCAGGTATCGTTTTCTTGCAAATGCTGGCATGCCGCCGCAATCGAATATCGCTTCGATCGTGGGCGGATATTTGCGCAGCGACGCCGTCATGCCTGTTTTGGTGTTGCGCGCCAGCGTCTTGCGGTAATTGACTTCAAGCATTTCTCCGTCATCGATGATCTTGCCGATGTCCGGGGAAATGAATATGGGCATCGGCAACGCGATGCTGTTGCGTAGGAACAATCTGGCCGCGGATTCGACAATGATTGCCGCGATGCCGATTTCCCGGAGCACAAGCCCCGGCCGGTGGGAGCCGCAACCAAAATTGCGGCCCGCAACGATGATGTCTCCCGGTTTCACCTCTTTCGGGAATTCCGGACGGAATGATTCCAGGGTGTGTTTTTTCAGGTCCTCCATCGCCGGATAGAGGTAGTAGGGATTGATCGAGTCGGTGTCGACTGAATCGCCGAACTTCCAGACCCGGCCGGTAATGACGCGATTCAGGTCAAAGCTCATGGAAAACGTCCTTGGGGTTCACGATTTCGCCGGCAACGGCTGCGGCGGCAACCGTCAGTGGACCCCCGAGATAAATCTGCGCGTCCAGGCTGCCTTTGCGCCCTTTGAAATTCCGCGTCGTGGCGGTTATGCAGACTTCGCCGGCGGAAAGAAATCCCACTTTCGGCTGGCACACACCGCATCCCGGCGTTACGACCTGTGCACCCGATTCGATCAGCTGCTCGATGACACCTTCCTTCAGGCAACGCAGGTATACCTGCTGTGACGCAGGAGAAAGTATGAAACGCACGCCCTTGGCAACCTTGCGGCCCTTCAGCATGCGGGCGGCAATTTCAATGTCTTCAAAGCGGCCGTTGGCGCATGAACCGATCTGAGCTTGGTGGATACGTACGCCTTTCACGTCATCGACGGGCACCACGTTGCCAAACTGGTGCGGCTTGGCAACGACAAAAGGCATGTCGTCGACATTGACGGTGATTTCCTTTTCGTATTCAGCGTCTGCATCGGGGGTAAGACCTTCGTACGATTTTTCAGTGCGTTCTTTCAGAAACGCATGAGTTTTTTCATCCGCTTGAAACATCGCAAATTTTGCCGCAACCTCGACACCATGCGTCGACAAGCAACCGCGGCTATCGATACTCAATTCCGGAATCAAAGATCCTGAGAACTCGATAGACATGTTCTGGGCAAAGTCATCGCCATATTTGCCGGCAAGATACAGCATGATGTCTTTGGATATTGGATAGGAGGGCTGTTTGCCTTCGAGTACCACTTTTACCGAGGCAGGAACCTGAAACCAAAGCTCCCCGAAAATCATCGCGTACATCAGATCAGATCGGCTGATTCCGGTTGCGCCGACGTTAAGCGCACCGTAGCCGATGGTGTGGGAATCCATGCCTACCACCAGCTCACCCGGCCGTGCGAGCCCGTAATCGACAATCATCTGGTGTGCAATCCCCGGCTCTGCATCATGAAAGACGCTCGCTCCAAGCCGAGCGACTTCCTTTCGGATCAGCGCATTGTCGTCAGCAATGGCCTGGCTCAATGCCGGCTGGTGGTGATCAACAAGGAAAAAAACCTTGTCCGGATCCCAGACGCGTGGGATGCCCTCGGAGAATCCCGCCTCGACGGCGAGCTTGTGCACATCCATAAAGTGGTAATGACACATGGCACCGTCAATGCGTGCATCGACAATGTCCCCCGCCTTGACTGGTTCCTGCGCAAGATTGTGACGGGACAACAATTTCTCCG
>CAMBCD010000012.1 GCA_945863085.1 Bordetella parapertussis | reverse complement strand
CGACGGCACGGATGCCGCCGGCATGCAGCGCTGCCACCACAGCGCCGGAACTGACGCCGACGATCACATCCGCCTCAATGCCGGCTTGTTCCAGCGCCTTCAGCACACCGACATGGGCAAAACCGCGCGAACCGCCCGCGCCCAGTACCAGACCGATCACCGGCCGCACTGCAGTGGTGCGCACCAGCGGCGCGGCATACGGCGCATCGGCGCCGGTATGGTTGACCGGCGCAGTGGCGCAGCCGGCGAGGATGCCGACGGCCAGGGAAACCAGGATTTTTTTGCTGAGGCTGTGCATGATTGGATTCGAGTGTGAGATGGCCGCCACCTTCAGTCAAGGTTCCCCGGAGGCACACCGGGGGCCGAAAACTTCCGGCCGGATCCATCCGGCATTCCGCCGAACTTAGTCGATCAAAACTTAGCCGACCAATTTGGTCGACATTGGTTGTTGCCTTGCCACGGCAAACCCGACAGAATCCTCGTCAGCATCCCTGATTTTCCAAAAACATAACTCGCACGTCTCAGGAGGAGTCCCATGAAGTTCAAGCGTATTTTTGCAGCATTACTTGCCACATCCACTGTTTGCGCAACCGTCGGTGCTTTTGCCGCCGATACCTATCCGAACCGCCCGATCCGCGTCCTGGTACCGAACGGCGCAGGCAGTTCGGTCGATACGCTGACCCGTATCGTCACCAACAACCTGGGGGGAGTCATCGGCCAGCAACTGGTCATCGACAACCGCGCGGGTGCCGGCGGCATTATCGGCATGGAAATCGCCAAGGACGCCAACCCTGACGGCTATACGCTGGTCGCCGCCACCACCGCGGCATCCACCATCGCCCGGTTGCTGGTGAAAAACCCGACCTACCACCCCGTGAACGACTACGAGTCCGTGGTGGAGTTCGCCGAAACGCTGAACGTGCTGGTGGTCGCCAACGCCCTGCCGATCAATACCGTGGCCGAATTCATCGCCTACGCCAAGAGCGGCAAGAAACCGTTCAACATGGCCTCGGCGGGCGTCGGGTCGCAAAGCCATCTGTCGGGAGCGTACTTCCTGCAGCAGGCCAAGATCGAGGCCCTGCACGTGCCGTACAAGGGTGGTGGCGCATCATCGGCATCGGTGGTGGCAAACGAGTCGCAGTGGTCGCTGATTCCGTCGGCGGCGGCGATGACGCACGTGGCCGCCAAGCGCATGCGCGCAATCGGTCACAGCCTCAACCGGCCGACAACGCTGCTGCCCGCCAACGTCAAACCGATTGCCGACACCATCCCGGGATTCAACTACACCGGCTGGATGGGTTTCTTTGCACCAAAAGGCACACCCAAGGCCGTGGTTGAGAAAATTCGTGCGGCCGTTGCAAAAACGATGGAGGTTCCTGACGTCAAGAAAGCGATGGCATTCCAGGGCACCGAGATCACGATCAAGGGACCAGCCGACTTCCGCAAGGAAGTGGAGAAGTCCATGGTCGAAAACGCCGCCCTGATCAAAACGGTAGGTCTGAAAGCAACAAACTAGTTTCCCGGTCTGTCAGCGGGCTGCGCGGATCGCCGCGCAGCCCGCTTTTTTGTGGAGAACTGAAAATGCTACTGGATGCCATGGTCGACCGCGGACTCCCGGAAGAGACCCGCATGATGCGCGAAGTGACCCGCAAGTTCGCGAACGAACACGTAATTCCGTTCACACGCAAAAACTGGCAGCGCGAATGGAACATGAATCCGGATGAGCGCCTGCCGCCGGAAATCCTCCAGGTGGCCGACAAAATCGGCATTCGCACCCTCGGCATCCCCGAAGAGTTCGGCGGCACGCCACTCGACCCCAAAACCGAGGTGCAGACCTTCGCAGTAATTTCAGAGGAAATCTCGCGCGGTGACTGCGGGCTGGCCGAAAAAATGGTGCAGATCTGGAAGGTCTCGGTGCTGCTCCGGAACGTCGCGCCCCGCCATCTGCAGGAGCGCTGGTTCCCGCGCGTGGTGGCCGATCCGTCGTTTACCCTTTCGCATTGCCTGACTGAACCGCGCGGTGCATCCGACCGCTGGCTGCCGTACAACGTGCCGGAAGCGGCGATGCAGACCAAGGCGGTGAAAAAAGGCGACCGCTGGGTGATCAACGGCCGCAAGCAGTTCATCACCAATGCCTACGACGCCAGCCTGTATGTGATCTACGCCAACACCAACACCAAGGTCGGCATGCTGCAGGGCACCTCGAGCTTTCTCGTGCCGCGCAACACGCCGGGCCTCACCGTGCAGCGCTGCAATGAAACGCTGGGCGGCCGTTACATGAACAACGGCGAGATTTCATTCGAGGACATGGAAATTCCCGAAGACCACCTGCTGGTGGAAAACAGCGCACTGTCCAAGGCCGGGATCTATTTCCGTCCCGGCAAGATCATCCAGGGCTCGAAAAACATCGGTGTTGCCGTCCGGGCCTTCGAGGAAACCGCCAAGTACGTGCAGAATTATGTGCAGGGCGGCAAGATCCTGATCAAGCATCAGGCCACTGCGATCCGGATGGCCGAAATGGCGACCAAGATCTGCGCCGTGCGCGGACTGTTGCGCGAAGCTTCGCGCGCGGTAGACGAAAACGCGCCCGAGGCGGAAGTCCTGTGCAACATGGTCAAGCTCTACGCCTCGGAATCGGTGCTGGAGGTTTGCAAACATGCGGTGGAGCTGCACGGCGGCAACGGCACCATGCTCGAGTTCGGTATCGAGAAGCTCTACCGCGACGCCACCATGTACCTGCACATGGACGGCACGGTGGACGTCACCAAGTTCAAGATCGTCAAGAACCTGTTCCCGGACACCGCCGGCAAATACGCCGGGCCGGAGGCCTGACCTATATTGTTACTGTCCGCCGGGGTTAGTCCGTTCCTGCAGAGAGCTTGACGGCGTCCATTGCCGCGGCAAGCTCTCCCTGCTTTGCTGACAGTGTCTTCAGCCAGCGCTGCCCGCCGAAAGTAAAGCCGATCCAGTAACCCAGCTCGACGAGTTGCGGCTCGGTGAACTCCGCCTTCAATGACGCCCACATCGCATCGTCGGCCTGGACAGGGTCGTACATGATGGCGTCGGCATAACGCAGCGCGATTTTCTCGCGCAAGGTGAATTTTGCGGACTTTTCATACTGCATCAGCTCCGCCATTTTGCTGTCAGCCTCCCGCACGGACCGCGCGGTTCCCTGATTACTTCAGTAGCCACATTCGATGGTGAAGGCGACGTAGGCGCGCAGCATTTCCTTCAGATCGTGCTCGACGACGCCGGCACCATTGTCGAACAACAACTCGCGTGTCAGCGTGAATGAACGCATCACGTCGGGCTGATGCGCACGGATCGCCTGATTTTCCGGGCCGGGGCGGCCCGCGGCGATGGCATCATCGAGCCAGCCACGGATTTGCGGATCAGATACTGCCCCGGGAACAACGTAACTCAGGCGTGCCATCATCTACCTCCGGTTAGCTTTACCAAAACGGTTCGTTCAATCGGTGAAATGCCCTATGACCGGGCCACAGCCCTGGCTGGCGCATCCGCGAGCAAACGCATCAGCTCTGCAGCCCCACGCCGCGCCTCATCCCTCGTGGCTGCTTCGGCAGCGGCAGCATCCCGCCGGCCAATTGCCGACCAGATCGCGTTCAACCCTTCAACAGCTTCCTGCGACCGGGCGGGCGAACGCTGCGGGTGCGTCATGCCGATGGCGCGCCACTGTTTGATGCGAGAATGCAATGTCGCGAGCATCGCGGACAGCGATTGGCTGTCGGCACCAGCAACCAGCATGTCGTAAAAAAGATTCTTGGCTTCAAGTGCGCGAACGGGCTCACCCGCCTGGTATGCGGAAACGGCGTCGGCCGCCTTCTCGCCCAGCAAGCGCAGAGTTTCGTCATCGGCTTTTTCCGCAAAACGCCTGGCCGCCAGTCCTTCAAGCACGGCCCGGATTGCGTAGAGATCCTCGATTTCGTCAGCACTGAGTTCCCGGACGATGGGCCCGCGGTTGGGGATCACGGAAATCAATCCTTCGGACTCGAGTTGCCGCAAAGCCTCGCGAACCAGTGTCCGCGAGACCCCCAGGCTGACGGTCAATTCCCGTTCTGTGAGGCGTTGCCCGGGACGGAGTTGGCCATCAACAATGGCCTGGCGCAGGGCGTGCTCAACCTGCTGGCGCAGCGGGGCAGCGTGTTTGGCAATTTCCAGCAATGGCACGACGGACATGGCGACCTTTTTTCTTTACCTTATTGTCTTACGATAATACAATAAGACAAAGAATGCAAAACGGGAATGCTGATTCCCCAAAACAATCCATTCATCCAGGAGGAGCAACCATGAATTTCACGCGCGTCTTTGTCACACTGCTTGCAGCGTCCGGTCTGGGCGGCCTGTCACTCAATGCGCCGGCAGCTGATGCTTATCCGAGCCGTCCGATACGCGTCATCATTCCCAATGGCCCCGCAAGCTCGGTTGATACGCTGACCCGCATCGTCGGCAACAAGCTGACCGAAGTCATCGGGCAGCAGATTGTGATGGACAACCGCGGTGGCGCCAGTGGCGTCATCGGCATGGAAATCGCCAAGCTCGCCAATCCAGATGGATATACGGTGATTACGACAACCTCTGCGGCCTCAACCATCTCCCCATTGCTGCTAAAAAACCCGCCGTTTCATCCGCTCAACGACTTCGACATGGTCGGTCAGTTTGCAGTAACGCTTAATGTGCTGGTGGTTTCCAACGCGCTGCCCGTCAAAACAGTGCCCGAATTCATTGCCTATGCCAAAAGCGGCAAAAAGCCGTTCAACATGGCCTCGGCCGGTGTCGGCTCGCAAAGCCACCTCGCCGGCGCATATTTTGTGCAGGAAACCGGGATCGAATCCCTGCATGTCCCGTACAAGGGCGGCGGCCCTTCAACCGCTTCACTGGTGGCGGGCGAATCGCAGTGGTCTCTGATCCCCGCGCCTGCAGCGATGCGACATGTCGCCGGCAAACGGGTACGCGCGATCGGTCACAGCCTGAACAAACGGACGGACCTGTTGCCCGGCATCGCGCCGATTGCAGAAACCTTGCCGGGGTTTGATTACACCGGCTGGATGGGTTTCTCGGTACCGAGGGGTTCGTCCAAGGTCGTCATCGACAGGCTGGGGTCCGCAGTCGCGAAGGCCATGACGACCCCGGAGGTCAAAAAAGCGATGGCCTTTGAAGCAACGGAGATCGTTGTACTGGGACCGGCGGATTTCCGCAAAGTTGTCGCGGACTCCATGGTCAAGAATGCCCGCTTGATCAAAACCGTCGGCCTGAAATCGAACTGACCACGCTTCACGCATGTCGGGGGGCGGCTGCGGCCGCCCCTTTTTCATAAACCCTGCGGCTCTCACCCGGTGTTTGGTCCCTGGCAGAGACGACACGCTACAATCGCGCCTCCCGAAATCATCATCACCGGAGAATCGCCGTTGAAAGCCCTGATCGTCAAAGAACACGGACCGCTGGAAAACCTGCTGCTGGAAGAAACACCAGATCCCGTACCGGGCCCCGGCGAAGTTCTGGTCGATGTCCATGCCGCCAGCGTCAATTTCCCCGACCTGCTGGTGATCGGCGGCACGTACCAGATTTTGCCGAAACGCCCCTTCAGTCCGGGCAAGGACATGGCGGGCGTGGTCGCTGCGGTCGGCGCCGGCGTCACGACCTGCAAACCCGGTGACCGCGTCGCTGCACAGAACGAATATGGCGCTTACGCGCAAAAGTGCGTGGTCAAGCAACAGACCTGTTATCCGATGCCGGAGGCGATGAGTTACGCCGATGCCGCAGCCATGGGCATTGCCTATCCGACCGCGCATTTTGCTTTGGTTGAACGCGGCCAGTATCAACCCGGTGAAACCGTGCTGATCAACGGCGCTGCCGGCGGTGTCGGCATCGCCACCATCCAGGTGGCCAAGGCGTTGGGCGCCACCGTGGTCGCCAGCGTCAGCAGCGAAGCCAAGGCGAAACTTGCGAAAGAAATGGGCGCCGACCACGTGGTGCGTACCGATGTACCGAACCTGCGCGATGCCTTCCGCGACCAGGTGCTCGCCGCCGTCGGCAAACGCGGCGTCGACATCATCGTCGATCCGGTCGGCGGTGATGTGTTCGACGCCAGCCTGCGCGTCATTGCATGGTCGGGTCGGCTCATCGTCGTCGGTTTTGCCGAAGGCCGGATTCCCGAAGTGAAAGCCGGTCACCTGCTGGTGAAAAACATCGCCATGCTCGGCCTGCAGTACAGCGCCTACCGTGATCGTCAGCCGGAAAAAGTACGCCGCGTGCAGCTGGAGCTGTTCGACTGGTACAGCGCCGGCAAAATCAAACCGCATGTGATGGCCGCGTATCCTCTGGCGCAGTATCAGGACGCCTTGCGGGCAGTGCGCGACCGCAAGGTGGTGGGCAAGGTCGTGATCATGACCCGGCAGTAAGTGGTCGGCAATGAGCAGCCACCATAATATTTCAATAAGTATTTGTTTTATAACATATTTTTATAAATCCGTGGCCTAGCTTGCATTACGCCATGTTGCGTAGACAATAGCCACTTTTCCGGAACACTCCCCCATGCCCAATACCAAACCCGCAGTCAGCGCCCTCGGCCCCCTGCCGCGCTGGATATTCATGAGCCGCTGGCTGCAGGCCCCCTTGTACCTCGGCCTGATCGTCGCGCAGGGCGTTTACGTCTGGCAATTCTGGACCGAGCTGGTGCACCTGATCGGCATGCTCACGGTCAAGAACATCAGCGAAACCGAGATCATGCTGATCGTGCTCGGCCTGATTGACGTGGTGATGATTTCCAACCTCCTGGTGATGGTCATCGTCGGCGGCTGGGAAACCTTCGTCTCCCGTCTCGAACTGCAGAACCACCCGGACCAGCCGGAATGGCTGTCGCATGTCAACGCCGGCGTGTTGAAGGTCAAGCTGGCGACTGCCATCATCGGCATCTCCTCGATCCACCTGCTGAAATCTTTCATAAACGCAGCCCAGTACGACGAAAAAACCCTGCTCTGGCAGACCATGATCCACCTGACTTTTGTGGTCTCGGCGCTGGCGATCGCCTACACTGAAAAAATCACCCAGTCGACGCCGCGGGCACATCGCGGCGGCCCCGGAGCCGATACCGGACACTGACGCACACCAGGCAGCAGCGGAGTGCCCCGGCGTATGATGTGCGCATACACGGCGCCGACCGTGATGAGGGTCTACAGGGGATTGCGCCACCATGCCGTTCAGGTTCAGGACGCAGTTGCACCGGATTGAGGATGAAGCGAGCGGCTTCCGGCCACGCCCCATTCAACTGCTGATCGCGCTGGCCGTCTGCCTGGTGGTGGTCGGCGCCGGCAGTTTGATCATCAACCAGCAGGTGCGCGATCTTGAAGCGCGGCAAAAAGTCGACCTGCTGGTCCTCGGTTCTTCGATACGCGCCCGCCTCAGCCGCGAACTGAACAGGGTGCTTTACCTGACCAGCGGTTTGAGCAGTTACCTCGCCGTGCGCCGCAACGATCTGCAGCGCGATGAGATAGAAGCCATCCTCGCCCGGCTGTACCACGAATCCAGCCATGTGCGGAATTTCGCCGTCGCCGTCGGTTACCGGCTGACCTACGTCTATCCGGTCAAGGGCAACGAAAAAGCCGTTGGCCTCAACTACCCCGATGTACCCACGCAGTGGCCTGCCGTCAAACGCGCCATCGACAGCAAACAACCGGTGCTGATCGGTCCGGTGAAACTGGTGCAGGGTGGCAGCGGGCTGATATACCGGGTGCCGATATTCATCAACGACCAGTACTGGGGCCTGCTGTCCTCGGTCATCGACTCCGAATCGCTGCTGGGCGAGGCTTTGTCCGAAGGCTCATCCGGCGCTTACGCGCTGGCCATCCGCGGCAAGGACGCGCTGGGCATGGCGGGTGAAACATTCTGGGGCGATGCCGCCCTGTTCGACCACCGGGATGCGCAACTGTTTGAACTCGAAGTGCCGGGCGGCAAATGGGTAATGGCGCTGCGTGCCACCATGCCGCCGCAACAGGAGGGTTTGTGGTTGATGCGCGGCCTGGTCTGGCTGCTGGCACTGATCCTCGGCTGGAGCGCGTTGATCGTGCTGACACAGCGCTCGCGGCTGGCGCGGCAGGCCATGTTCGACCCGCTGACCCGCCTGCCCAACCGCCTGCTGACCAGCGACCGCGTCAACCGTGCCCTGACCGGCCTGCGCCGTGATCCATCGCGCAGCTGCCTGCTGCTGTTCATCGACCTTGATGGTTTCAAGCTGATCAACGACCGTTTCGGACACAAGATGGGCGATTTTGCCCTGCAAAGCGCTGCGGGCCGTGTCGCCGACGCCCTGCGCGCGATCGATACCGTGGGACGCTGGGGCGGCGATGAGTTTGTGGTGTTCATGGAAAATGTTGATCGCAGCAAGATCAACGACCTCATCGAAAAAATCCGTGAGGCCGTCGAACAGCCGGTGGACTCCAGTGCCGGGCCGTTGAAGGTCGGCGCATCCATCGGCTTTGCCTTCGCGCCGATTGACGGCATGGCGCTCGACGAACTGGTGCGCGCCGCGGACGGGCGCATGTACGCCGACAAGGAAGCTCGGCGGGACACCGCGGCCACTGGCGCAGCGCGGTAAGGACTATTTCAGCATCAGCGGAATGCCGCTGAGGATCAGGATCGCACACACCACCCGGCGGAACGTGATTTCGCTCATGCCGGTGTGGATTCGGTCACCGAGAAAAATCCCGATCAACATGAATGGCAGCGCCGCCGCAAACAGCAGCAGCGACTCGCGGCCAAACTCGCCGACCGCGAAATAACCGATGCCGCGAATCACTGCCAGCGTCATCATCAATGCCGCCAGCGTGCCGCGGAACTGCTCCTTGGTGACGCGGACGGCATCCATGTAGATCGCGAAAAAAATGCTCGCCATGGTGCCGAAGACCGTGCCCACGGCGCCGGCGAGGAAACTCGCCGCGGTGGCAATCGCGCGCGGCGGCGGTATTGCCGGACCGCCACCACGGGTCTGCCACAGGGCATACAGGCCGTAGCCGCTGACCAGCACACCCAGGCCACGGGTCAGCCAGGCGGCATCCAGCGTCTTGAACAGATACAGGCCGAGCGCGATGCCCAGCACGCATGACGGCAGGATGCGCAGGATCAGCGCCATTGACACATGTTTGCGATCCTTGCCGAACAAGGTAGCCGAGGATGAGATGGTCAGCAGCGTCCACACCGGCACCAGCACCTTCATCGGCACCACCAGCGCCAGCAGCGGCATTGCGGCAAACCCGCCAAAGCCGGTGCTGCCGCGCAGCGCATAACTCGCCACCAGCACCACGATGCAATAAGCAGCTTGCAGCGGCGTCAGCACCATCATCCGCAGCCAGCCCCCTTCAGCTTTTGGTCACATCTGATTTTGCTTCTGCACCCAACTGCAGCTCGATCAGGCGCATCACTTCCGCCGCAGCCGATTGGGCCTCCTCCCGCGTCAGCGCCTCCGCCGCATCGGCGTCGTGCTTGCGGATCGCCGCCAGCATCGCACGCAGACCCTTGATGCTTTCCTTCGAGCGGATGGCAGAACGTTGCGGGTGCGACAGGCCCAGCGCACGCCAGCGCCAGATGCGCGCATGCAGTGTGCCGAGCATGGAGGACAGCGTCTCGCTGCCCGCCCCATCGAACAGCACCTCGTAGAAGCGGTTCTTGGTTTCCAGCACTTCCTGCGCATCTTCGCGCTCGTAGGCGCCGACCACCACGTCCAGCGCCTGCGCCAGTTGCCTGATGTCGGCTTCCCCCGCGTGCTGCACGAACAGCCGCGCTGCCAACCCTTCAAGCACCGCGCGTATGGTGTAGAGATCCTTCGCTTCGGCCAGCGACAGGGCACGCACCACCGGCCCCTTGTTCGGCACGTTTGCGATCAGCCCCTCGGTTTCGAGCTGGCGCAGCGCTTCGCGGATCACCGTGCGCGAGACGCCCATCATTTCGGTCAGTTCACGTTCAGTCAGCCGAGCGCCCGGTGCGAGCCGCCCGTCGATGATGGCGCGACGCAGACCGTCCAGCACTTGCGCCCGAAGTGGCGCAGCAAACCTTTGAATTTGCTGGATATTTTTATCAGGCATCGCTGTCGGCCAAGTCATGCAGATCATTCAATTGACCTGCCCCGTAATACCGTAATACGATAATACGCATTACAAGACTGCGCAACCAGCACCAGAGCGCCAGGCGTCCTGCGCAAAATCCGTGATCATCCGTTCAACCGCAACAGGAGCACCCGTCATGAGCACCCCCGTCAAAGTCGGCATCGTCGGCCTCGGCCGCTGGGCGAAAGTACTCACCCGCGCCGCAAAACAGTCCAGCAGCATCCAGATTGTTTCCGGCTACAGCCGTTCGCAGGAAAAACGCGACGCCTTCGCCTCAGAAATGGGCGTACCTGCAGCACCCGACATGCAGGCCATGCTGGCCAACCCCGAGATCAAGGGCGTGATCCTGACCGTGCCCAATGAACAGCATCTGCCAATGGCGGAAATCGTCGCCAAGGGCGGCAAACATGTCTACACCGAGAAACCGATCTCGCAGACTCTGGAAGACGGCCTGAAAATCGAGGCGCTGCAGAAACAGTACGGCATCACCGTCACCGTCGGCCACAGCGCGCGGCTGATGGCCGGCATCCGAATCATCAAGGAAAAAATCGACGCAGGCGAACTTGGTCGCGTCGCCTTCATGGAAGCCAATTTCTCCAACGAGCGCGCACTGGAACTGACGCCGCAGACCTGGCGCTGGTACAAGGATCGCGCCCCCGGCGGCCCGCTGTCGCAGCTGGCAATCCACCAGTTCGACGTGCTGCACCTGCTCGGTGGTGAACCGCAGGAAGTTTCGTCAATGGCCTCCAAGCTGTCACCGGTCGGCGCTGAAGTCGATGACCAGTCGATGTCATTGGTGCGTTTCATGGATGGCAAGCTCGGCTACGTCGGCTCCTGCTGGACCTCGCCCGGTATTTTCGCGGTGCGCGTGTTCGGCTCCAAAGGCCTGATGCACTACGAAATCGACTTCGGCACCTGGGATACGCCTCACCTGTTACACAAGAATTCCGTGCTCTACATCCAGCGTGGCAAGGACGGCTGGGGCAAGCGCGAGGACATCAAGCTGCCGGAGTCCGACATGTTCCGTGCCGAGCTCGAAGCCTTCGCCGGCAGTTGCCTGTCGGGCAAACCGAACGAATTGACGGCGCACAACGGCAATGTCGCGGTGGCAATGACCAATGCCGCGCTGAAGTCGATCGACCGCAAGGGCCAGTGTGTGACCATCGAAGAAGTGATGAACGACGCCCGCGCCAAGAACGACGCCAAGCGCGCGGCCTGACAGAGAAGCCGAAATGTCAAACTCATCTTCAAAACTGGCCACGCGTTATTTCATCGACCTCACCCAGCCCGAGATCGCGGCGCAGCTGAAGAAAAATCCTTTGGTGGTCCTGCCTGCGGGCAGCGTAGAACAGCACGGCCCGCACCTGCCCACCGGCACCGACATCTATGCCGCCAATGTCATCGGTCACGCCGTGGCCGAACGCATGGACGGCCTGGTGCTGCCGGGCGGGCCGCTGGGCGTGACGCCGATGCACATGCCCTTTGAAGGCACCATCACGCTGACGCCCGACACCTACCAGCGCGTGGTCACCGAAACCTGCGCCTCCACCGCGCAGCACGGCGCGAAACGCCTGCTGATCCTCAACTGGCACGAGGGCAACATCCCGTCGCTGGCGATCGCCTCGGAAAAACTGCACCGTGAAGTCGGCATGAGCGTGATCGTGGTGCAGGCCTGCTACGTCGCCGCCGAACTCTATGGCCACGACTGCGGCGGGCTGACCCACGGCGGTGAAATCGAGGCACTGGCGGTGCTCGCCTACCAGCCCGAACTGGTGCACCTCGACCGCATTGAATACTCGTCGGACCACGGCCACGGCCGGAAATGGGACCGTCTGCGCCGCACCCGCAGTTATCAACCGGTGCTGCGCGACATCAAAACCATTGCCGCCACCGGCTGGTACGGCGCACCGGAACACGCGACCGCAGCAAAGGGCCTGAAGATGTTGAATGACATCGCCGACGCCATCGCCAAGGAATGTGGCGAAATCTTTGCGCTGCTCGATGAGGCGCAAGGTGGCACCGCTGAGATTAAGCACCTCAAGATTGCAGGCTAAGAAATCGCACCCCTCACCCGGCCTCTCCCCTAAGAGGAGAGGGGCTGACCAGAGATCAATTGCGCCAAGGCGCAATTGATCAGGAGTTTGCAATCCATGGCAAAAGTTCTTACACAAGCCCAGGCAAAAAGCATGGGGCTGCCCGGCCGCAAATCACTGGAAATCGTTTCCGGTGAAAAAGGCGCTCAGGCGGTCACGCTGCGCCTGGTGGAAATCCCGCCGGTCAAACCCGGCGACAGCCCCCGCAGCCGGCATTTCCATCAGGGCTTCGAGGAGTGTATTTTTGTAATGTCAGGTGAAGGCTGCACCGAAGCTGATAGCGGCAACCATCCGCTGAAGGCCGGCGACACCATCCTGATTCCTTCAGGCGAAAAACACGCCACCCGCAACACCGGAGCCGAGCCGCTGGTACTGCTGTGTTTTTTTCCGGTGGCCGATATCTCGAAACAAACCCAGGAACGGTAATTGGTGACTGGTAATTGGTAAATGGGTACCCCCACCCATCACCCATTACGCATCACCAATCCCCAGTTACCAATCGCCAATTACCAGTCATCAAAACCATGCCCCTAGACGTCCTCTGCCTGCGCCCCGAAGCCGACTTCACCCGTGTCGGTGTCACCCCGCCGAAAAACATCAATATCGCTTACAGAAAGCCTGATGACGCCGATCTTCCTGCATTGATGAAGGAGGCCAGCGCGGTCGTCATGCCCGCGGTCGGCCCCAAACTGCCCGCTGCATTATTTGAAGGAACAACGCTCAAGGTGGTGCAGATCACCGGTGCCGGCGTCGACCGGCTCGACGAAGCCGCACTGAAAAAAATGGGCATTCCGGTGGCCAACGTACCCGGCGGCAGTAATACCGCGCTGGCCGAATACACGACGGCCTGTGCCTCGGTGCTGTTGCGGCGGTTTGCCTGGGCCGATGCCGAAATCAAGAAAGGCAATTATGTCGCCTTCCGCAACCGCATGATGGCCGACAACCTCGCCGGCATCGACGGCGCCACGGTCGGCGTGGTCGGCATGGGCGTGATCGGCATTGCCGTCGCACAGGCCTTCCATCGTATCGGTTGCAACATCGTCTATTTCGATCCGGTGCTGAAGGACAAATCGAAAGCCGATGCAATGAACGCGCGCGGCATGCCGCTGGACGAACTGCTGAAAACGTCCGATGTGGTCACGCTGCATGTGCCGCTGATGCCCGCCACCACCAATCTGGTCGGCACCAGACAGCTGGCGCTGATGAAACCCGAAGCCGTGCTGATCAATGGCGCACGCGGCGGCGTGGTCGACGAGGCCGCGCTGGCACAGGCCCTGACCGACAAACGTATTGCCGGCGCCGCGGTGGATGTTTACAGCATCGAACCTGCCCCTGCGGACAATCCGCTGCTGCAACTGCAGGGCGAGGCCGCCTCGCGCCTGCTGCTGACGCCGCATGTCGCCGGCGTCACCCGCCAGTCGGCGGCCTTCCTGTTCAAGGTCTCCTGGGAAAACGTCCAGCATGTGCTGAACGGCGGCCCGGTCGCCCACCGCGTCTACTGAAACAGAAGCACCACCACCGCCCGGACTTCTTGCCAACGCTGCAGGATATTCGGTATGTTAAAAAAGTCACCGGAACAACGGCGCCCCTTCCCGGAGAATCAGAAATGTCGGACAGCCACGCCAAGCCCGCCGCGGAAAGCCTTGCAGACCAGATGGCCAGGAGACGCGGCAAGCGCTATCCCGCCCATGCTTACATCACGGAAATATTTCCGGACTATGTAAAAGTTCTGCTCGAACTCGACGAAGTAATCCGTGCCAAGCCCCGCAAGTACGACGAGAAGATGCATGAGCTTTTCCACATCATCGCGCTGGCTGTCGAAATGTCCAATCCCCACAACCAACCCCATCTCAAGCAGCATATCAAGAAAGGCCTGAAACTCGGCCTGGCTCCGGAAGAGATAGCCGAGGCACTGATGGTTTGCGTCAATCCCTGCGGCGCAAAAGTCCTGACTTATGGCGTAACCTGCATGCTTGAAGCGATCGAGGAAATGAAAGCCGAAACGACAAACCAGGCGACATAGCCCGGCCAGTCCTTCACTCCGTGAAAATTCTTTAGGGAGAAACAATCTTGGCCCGCAGGAATCTGGGTATAGCTGTCATCGGTGCCGGACGCATTGGCACTCTCCGCGCACGCCTTGCGGCGAAGCACCCCTCTGTTGATTTTCTTGCGGTTTCCGACCGTGACCCCGCTTTTGCGCGTGCTCTGGCCGAAAAGACGAACGCGGATTTCAGTTCAGGCGACAATTTCGAAGTCATTGAACGTCCGGAAGTGACCGCCGTCATCGTTTCCACGCCCGAAGGCGAACACGCAGCGCCGGTGAAGCGCGCCCTGGAACTCGGCAAGCCAGTGCTGGTGGAAAAACCCCTGGCGCTGTCGCGGGCTGACGCCGAGGATATCCTTGCCACGCTGAAAACCACCAACGGCAATCTGCGCATCGGTTACAGCCGCCGCTACAAGGAATGTTACCTGCGCGCCAAAGAACAGATGATCCAGGGGCGGTTGGGGCGCGTCATCGGCGGCCATGCCCGGGTTTACAACTCGCGGGCGCAGGCGTTTGCCATCCTCAAGCGCGATCCGCACGCCACACCGGTGCTGGACGTGTTGACCTATTACGTGGACCTGATGTGCTGGTTTCTCGAAGGCAACCCGCCAGTCGAAATCGTCGCCCGTGGTCAGCATGGCATCTTCAGGGAAGCGGGGTATGGCGCGCATGACGTGACCTGGGCCATCGTTACCTTCGCCGATGGCGCCGTGATCAATCTCGGTGTCAGTTATGCGCTGCCGGCAAAATACCCGACGCTGGGTCAATCAGACCGTGTCGAACTGCTGGGCTCGGAAGGCATCATGATTATCGATGACGACCACATGGATCACCTGCTGTATTCGGACAAGGGCATCCCCCATGCCTACGTGCCCGATCACCAGATCAACATGGCTTTTCTCGGCAGCACCACACCAGGAGACTGGGCGGTCGGCGATTTCTGGGGGCCGCTCGGTAACGAAACCCGCGCCTGGCTCGATCACCTGGTCACCGGCAATCCCACAGTGCACACAACACCAGAGCAGGCGATCATCAATCTCGAAACGACCATTGCCATCGAACGTTCTGCCAGTACCGGACAGGCGGTGCGGCTCCCGCTTGAAATCTGACCACAATCACCTAAAGGGGGAAATACATGAAACGGATTGAATTGTTGCTGCTGTTGTGCGCCTTGATCGCGGCGGTTCCTTCATATGCGCAGAACTACCCGACCCGACCCGTCCGGATGATCTCGCCCAATCCGCCTGGAGGTGCTAATGACACGATTGGCCGGATCATCGCCAACAAACTCACTGAAATTCTCGGCCAGCAGGTGGTCATCGACAATCGCGGCGGTGCGGGCGGCATGATTGGAGCAGAAATCGCAGCCAAAGCAAATCGTGACGGCTACACGCTTCTCGCAGCATCGAGTGCGTCACACACATTTGCACCGCTGATATACCGCAAGATTCCGTACGATCCTGTCAAGGATTTCACGCCAGTGTCGCTGTTTGCCATCGCCCAGAACCTGCTGGTGGCCAACCCCTCGATGCCGGTCAAGTCCTTGAATGACATCGTTGCGTTCGCCAAATCCAAGCCTCGCGCCCTGAATTACTCCTCGGCAGGCACAGGGTCGAACAGCCATATCGCGGTCGCGATGTTCGTGCAACTCGCCGGCATACGCGACATCACGGTGCACATACCCTACAAGGGCGGCGGTCCCGCTCTCGCGGCCACCGCGGCAGGCGAAGCACACATCAATTTCGGGCCAATGCCGGGGATGGTCAGTCTCGTCAAGGCCGGCAGGCTGAGGGCGATTGCAGTCGGCGGAAAATCCCGCTCTGCAGCGCTTCCCGACGTGCCCACCGCTGCGGAGTCCGGCCTTCCCGGTTACGAGTCCGGGAGCTGGTTCGGGCTTATGGGTCCGGCGAAGCTGCCGCAGCCCGTAGTTGCGCATCTGCACAAGGCCGTGGTGAAGACGGTGCAATCGACCGAGGTGGCGCAAAAGCTCGTTGCCCTGGGCGTCGATCCGGTGCACAGCTCGCCGGAGGAACTTGGGCGCTATGTCTCCGCGCAAATCGAAAGACAGCGCCCGATCGTGCAGGAAATGGGCCTCAGGGCGGACTAACCTCGACAGCCGCACCCTGCGGACCGCTGCACGCCGAACAGAGAAAACGCCAAGACGGAAAAAGCAGGCGTTCTGTCGCTCTGTAACAGCTTCTAGCCGGGAGGCCAGTGCAGCGGTCGCCCGGCCAGGATGTGCAGGTGCAGATGGAACACAGTCTGCCCGGCATCGGCGCCGTTATTGACCACCAGCCGGAAAGCGTCCCCCACGCCCAACTGCCGCGCCACTTTACCTGCCGCCAGCATCAGATGACCGAGCAGGACCTGGTCGGCATCCTGCGCATCGGCCAATAATTTCGAAATCATCGAACGCCCGGAAGTCACCGCGATGTTTGTCTCCACGCCCGAAGGCGAACATGCAGCGCCTATCAAACGTGCGATCGAGCTCGGCACGGTACTGGTGGAAATGCCGATCACGCTGGTGCTAATGACGCCGAAGACATTCTCGCCACGCTGAAAGCCACCGGCGGCGATCTGCGCGTCGGTTACAGCCGCCGTTACAAGGAGTGTTATCTGCGCGCCAAGGTGCAGATGATTCACGGCCGGCCGTCATCAGAAAGTTATAGTTTTGGCATCAGACTTCCGCTAATATTTCATCATCGATTCATACGTGATCAAAACAACAGCAATAACCCTCGAGGAAAATTCATGTCGAGAAGTATCACTGCCACGGGACTGCCCGTGCTTTTGGTCTTCCTGTGGACAATCCCGGCTTTAGGTCAGGACTATCCAAACAGGCCGCTGCGCATCGTGACCAGTGGTGTGGGCGGTGCCGGTGATATCGCCGCGCGCCTGATTGGCGGAGAACTTTCCTCAAAATTGGGACAACAGATCATCGTCGATAACCGGGCAAGCGGCGTCATTCCAGTAGAGGTTGTCGTCAAGTCTCAACCAGATGGTTATACGCTGCTGCTCTACGGTCCTGCCGTGTGGCTTGCCCCCCTGTTATGGGAGGAGATGCGTTTCGATCCAACCAAGGATTTGTCCCCCATTTCCTTTGCGGTTACCTCGCCCAACGTCCTGGTCGTACACCCCTCTCTACCTGTCAAATCCGTCAGGGAATTAATCGCATTCGCAAAAGCAAGACCCGGACAACTCAACTACGGAACTGCGGCACGCGGAACCTCCGGCTACCTTGCTGCGGAGCTGTTCAAGTCCATGGCCGGGTTAAACATGGTTCGAATCAACTACAAAGGCGCCGGAGCTGTCATGACGGACCTGGCCGCCGGCCATTTGCATTTTTCGTTTGCAACCGCGTCCTCTTCTTCTGCATACGTCAAGTCAGGCCAACTGAGAGCACTGGCCGTGACAAGCGAGCGCCCTTCGGAACTGGTTCCGGGCCTTCCAACAGTAGCCAGTGCCGGGCTGCCAGGCTATGCCTCCGCATCGACAACCGGAATTTTTGCACCTCGCGGAACCAACCCCGCGATCATCAACCGGCTCGCTCTAGAAATCACAAAGGTTCTGAACAGCCCAATAGTAAAAACCCGCTTCAAGAACCTGGGTTCCGAGGTTGTAGCAGGGTCTCCAGAACAGCTTGCCGAACACATGAAATCTGATGTGGAAAAACTGGGCAAAGTGATCCGGAACGCGGACATGATTGCAAAATAACCGCCTCAAAAAATCTGTTATCCGCGATCACCGCGACAACAGGTTTCATGAAATTTGCTGAGTCAGCGCAAATGCATAAACAGGCTTAGTCGATCGGCAACAATGGCGTCTGTTCCGGCCGGAGCTGCTGACCAATGGCATGAAAAATTACTGCGGTCATGGTGTAATTCCCCATTAACCCCACCATTTGCACAACCCCCTTTTCGCCAAAAGCACGCAATGCCTGCGAGAATGTTTCCGGGCTGACCTTCCTGGTCTGGAATAATTCCCGTCCGAAGCGAATGATCAGCGCCTCCTTTTCCGGCAACTCCGAAATCGGTTTCCGGTATTTCACAACATCTATAATCGCAGGATCGAGCCCCTCATTCAGCGCATAGGGTTCGTGCGCAGTCCACTCATACTGCGCATCATTTTCTCGCGCGGTCACGAGTATCGTCAGCTCGCGAAGGCGGGACTCCAAACCGGAATCCTTGCGACGGAGACCCCAGTTGAGTTCCCGGAC
>CAMBCD010000011.1 GCA_945863085.1 Bordetella parapertussis | reverse complement strand
CGTGCGCAGGTCGAAGGTTTTCACCGGTCTTTCACCGGGATGCGATAACCGATGCCGTGCAGGGTTTCGATCGGGTCGTGGCCGCCGGCTGCGGCCAGTGCCCGGCGCAGTGTGCTCAGGTGGCTGCGCAGCGTGTCGCTGGTTTCCTGGGGTTCGCCCCAGACCAGGCGTTCAATTTCGTCGCGACTGACCACCCGGCCCGGATCACGCATCAGCAGTTCCAGGATGCGCAGGCATTTGGGCGGGAGTTTTACATCGTTGCCGGAGAAACGCACGCTCATGGTTTTGGGATCCAGCGTCAGGGCGCCGGCTTCGAGCACGCGGGTGGTGACAGTGCCGCTGCTGCGCTTGTGCAGGGCGTTCAGCCGTGCCTCGACTTCCCGCAGCAGAAACGGCTTTACCAGGTAATCATCGGCGCCGTGGGCAAAACCTTCCAGCTTGTCGTCGAGCGTATCGCGCGCAGTCAGCATCAGCACCGGAGTTGCGTTATGCGCCTCGTCCCGCAGTTTGCGCGTCAGTGCCAGGCCGTCCATGCCGGGAAGGCCGAGATCCAGGACGATCACATCGAAGGCGCGGGTTACCGCGAGGTGCAGGCCGGTGATGCCGTCGGCTGCGGCATCAAGGTCATGGCCGCGCGCGGCGAGGAAGTCGTAGAGGTTCGCCGCGATGGTCGCGTCGTCCTCAATGATCAGGATGCGCATTCAGCCCGTGAGCGCTTGCCAGCGGCCATCGACCAGGCCTTCCATCGGCTGAAAATGGATTTTGTAGGCCATTTTCCGGCTTTGCGCGATCCAGTAGCCGAGATAGAGATAGGGCAGGTCAAGCTGCCGGCAGAGGTCAATCTGCCACAGGATGTTGTAGGTGCCGAAGCTGGCCCCCGGGATTTCCGGATCAAAAAACGTGTAGACCGAGGACAGGCCGTCATGCAGCTGGTCGACGATGCTGACCATGCGCAGAGCGCCGTCCTCGCGGAATTCGACCAGGCGGGAGTCGACATTGCTCTGCAGCAGGAAGTGCCGGTATTGCTCGCGGCTGTCCTGGTCCATGCCGCCTCCGGCGTGGCGCTGTGCCTGGTAACGCAGGTACAGCGCATAGTGTTCGGGGTGGTATTTGAGTTCGAGTGTCCGTGATTCGATCGCGGCATGCCGTTTCCAGGTGCGGCGCTGCGTCCGGTTGGTCTGGAAATCCTCGGCGACCAGGCGCACCGGCACACAGGCGCGGCAATGGTCGCAGTGCGGCCGGTAGGTGAACGCACCACTGCGACGAAAACCGGCCCGCACCAGTTCGCTGTAGACGGGACCGTCAATCAGGTGGCTGGGTGTCGCAACCTGGGAGCGCGCCATGCGTTCCGGCAGATAACTGCAGGGGTAGGGCGCAGTTGCGTAGAACTGCAGTACCGACAGCGGAAATTCGGAGAGGTAGGTCACTGTCCCGTGCTCTTGTTCACCAAGTCAAAAATTAACAAATCACCGGTTCACCGCCAAAATGCCAGACGTCGTCAGTCTGGGGGTAGTTTACCAATTCCGCCAGACGCTGCGAAAACTCCCTGCGGGGTATCTCGCGCGCGCCGAAGCGGGCGAGGTGTGCGGTGTTCATCTGGCAGTCGATGATGCCGAACTTCCGCCTTTCGAGCCTTTGGACCAGATGCGCCAGCGCGATTTTTGATGCGTCCGGCACGCGGGTAAACATCGATTCACCGTAAAACATCCTTCCCAGTGCAATCCCGTAAAGCCCGCCTGCCAGTTCGTCGTTGATCCAGGTTTCCACCGAGTGCGCGTGGCCGAGGCGGTGCAACTCGCAGTAAGCCGCGATCATCTCGGGCGTGATCCAGGTGCCGGCGCCGTCGCTGCGCGGCGCGGCACAGGCGTGCATCACGGATTTAAATGCGGTGTCGACGCGTATTTCATAATCGCGCCGGCGCAGCCGTTTTACCAGCGAACGCGGCATGCGGAATTCGGCGGGAAACAACACCATGCGCGGGTCCGGACTCCACCACAACACCGGCTGCCCGCTGCTGTACCAGGGGAAAATTCCACTGCGATAGGCCGTGAGCATCCGCTCCGGGCGAAGGTCGCTACCTGCAGCCAGCAGCCCATTGGGCTCCGCCAGTGCGCGCTCGACCGGCGGAAACTCGTCGTCATCAGAGAGCCAAGGGATCACGGGGCCATTTTAAGTGGACAACCCTGATTTCGTGCAGGGTATTTGATCTGTGTCAAACCGTCGCAATCTCATGGTGCCTACCATTACCTGCATAATTCAATGACAAGGAGATGTACATGAAACGGTGGTTCTGGATGTCGCTGGTCCTGGCAATGGTGTTGGCCGGCAATGTGGCAAGTGCCGCGCAAGGTGACTGGCTCGGCCGTGCGCGGATTATCAACATCAACCCCGATGCGAGTTCTTCGGCTTTGCAGCTGGATGCCAGCACCGAGAATACGCTGGAGCTGGACTTCACCTATTTTGCAACAAAAAATCTCGGCCTCGAGCTGATTCTGGCAACCAAGAAACACGGCATCACCTCGGCCGGCGCGCCGATAGGCGATGTGTCGTTGTTGCCGCCGACGTTGACGCTGCAGTATCACTTCGATCCTGACGGCACGGTATTCCGTCCCTATGTCGGTGCCGGCATCAATTACACCAGGTTCTATGACATCAACCTGCTCAACGGTGCTGCAACAGTCGACAACAGCAGTTGGGGGGGCGCGCTGCAGATCGGCGTGGACATTCCGCTGGACAAGAAATTTTTCCTCAACTTTGATTTGAAGAAAATCTGGATCGATACCGACGTCAAGCTGACTGCCACCGGTGCCACGGCGGCAAACTTCAAGATCAATCCGCTGGTCTTCGGAATGGGTATAGGGATGAAATTCTGATGGGTTTGCGATGACGGCGGCAACATCGCCTGCGCGCAACCACCCCGCCGCGGATTCCGCCGCGGGGTGTTTCCATTGCGGCCTGCCGCTGGATGCGACCACCTACCCGGTCCTGCTGGATGGGGTGGCGCGCGATACCTGCTGTCGCGGCTGCCAGGCCGTGGCGCAGACCATCGTTGACAACGGCCTCGGCGCTTATTACCGCAATCGCACGGCGCTGTCACCGACCGCGCGTAATGCCGGCATACTGGCTGAACTGGGTGTGTACGACCTGGCGGAAGTGCAGCGTGCCTTTGTTCGTGACGTGCCTGCCGCCGCGCATGAAAAAGAGGCCACGCTGTTGATCGACGGCGTCACCTGCGCGGCTTGTGTGTGGCTGATTGAGCAGCGGCTGGCCCGGTTGCCGGGGGTGTCCGCAGTGTCGCTGAACTATGCAACACGCCGTGCACGGCTGCGTTGGGATACACGGGTCACCACGTTGAGCAAGGTGCTGCGTGCCGTTGCTGACCTGGGTTATGCGGCGCAGCCCTACGACAGTGGTCGTGCCGAGGAAGGTTTGCGGCGCGAACGCGGGGTGCTGCTGTGGCGCCTGTTCATCGCCGGTTTCAGCATGATGCAGGTGATGATGTACGCGATCCCGGTGTATATCGCCGGCGGCGAAATGACCTCCGACATCGAACAGCTGATGCGAATCGCAAGCCTGATCCTGACGCTGCCGGTGGCCTTGTGGTCAGCCGTGCCGTTTTATGCCGGTGCATGGCGTGACCTGCGTCGCGGGCGCGTCGGTATGGACGTGCCTGTTACGCTGGGCATTGTCATCGCGTTCACGGCGAGTGCTGCCGCGACCTGGATGGCATCGGGTACGGTTTATTTTGATTCAGTGGCCATGTTTGTATTCCTGCTGCTGGGTGCGCGTTTTCTCGAGATGGAAGCCCGTGCCAGGGCGGTGCGGACGCAGGAACAGCTGGTGCGCATGGTGCCGGCGACCGCTGAGCGTTTGATCGGCAGCGGTGCGACGGAACTGGTGGCTGTGGCTGCCTTGAGTCCCGGCGACCTGCTGCGGGTGCGTCCGGGCAGCGCGGTTCCCGTTGATGGTGTTGTGGTGCTCGGCAGCAGTGCTGCCGACGAATCCCTGCTGACCGGTGAGTCGCGGCCTGTGGCCAAGCGGCCCGGCGATGCGCTGACCGGCGGCGCGGTAAACCTGGATGGCGTCATCACGATGCGGGTGACCCGCACCGGTGAAAACACGGTGCTGGCCGGGATCGTGCGCCTGATGGATCGCGCCCAGTCGGAAAAACCCGGCATTGCCCGGGTGGCGGACCGGATAGCGCAGTGGTTCGTTGCGGTGCTGCTGGTGCTGACAGCGGTTACCTTCGTGGTGTGGTGGCAGATTGATGCATCGCGCGCGTTGTGGGTGGCAGTTTCGCTGCTGGTGGTGACCTGTCCCTGCGCGCTGTCACTCGCGACACCGGTCGCGCTGACCGCGGCAACCGGCGCGGCGTACCGTTCCGGGGTGCTGATTACGCGAGGTTCCGCGCTGGAGACGCTGGCACGGGCCACTCATTTTGTGTTCGACAAGACCGGCACGCTGACCACCGGGAAAATGTCGCTTTCCGGAGTGCTGCTGCTGTCACCCAAGACGCGTGAAGCCTGCCTGTCCTGGGCCGCAGGGCTGGAATCGTGGTCCGAACATCCGGTGGGACGCGCGCTGGTCGCGGCTGCGCCGGGCGTACACCCGGTGGCGGCAGATGTGCGTACGGTTACCGGCAGCGGTGTCGAGGGCAGGATCGATGGCCGCCGGCTGCGCATCGGCAGGCCGCAATTTGTAGCGGCTTTGCACGGTAAGGCATTGCCTGCTGAACTTGAATCGGTTCCTGACGCCATGATGGTGGTGGCCTTGGGGGATGCGCAGGGATGGCTGGCGCTGTTCATGCTGGATGATGTGGTGCGCCATGATGCGCCGGCGATGATACGGGCACTCGAGGCGGGAGGCGTAAAAATCGCCTTGTTGTCCGGCGATCGCCCGCAGCGGGTCCGGCACACTGCGGCGGAACTGGGCATCCCGGAGTATCGAGGCGGCGTGACACCGGAAGCCAAACTCGACTATGTGCGTGCACTGCAGGCGCGGGACGCCATCGTGGCGATGATCGGTGACGGGGTCAACGATGCGCCGGTACTGGCGCAGGCGCAGGTGTCGATTGCACCGGGCAGCGGTACCGAACTCGCCCAGGTCAGCGCCGACATCATACTAATGACCGATCGCCTGGGCGGACTTGCGGAAATCGTCGACAGCGCACGCCGTACGCTGCGCGTGATCCATCAGAATCTTGGCTGGGCCGTGGCCTACAATGCAGTGGCTTTGCCGCTGGCGATGGCGGGGATGGTGACGCCGCTGGTTGCGGCGCTCGGCATGTCAGCCAGTTCCCTGATTGTGGTGGCCAATGCGCTGCGGCTGTCGCGGCAGGGGCGCTGACCGATGGACATCCTCTATCTGCTGATTCCGCTGTCGCTGCTGCTGGTATTCCTGGTCGGCATCATTTTCTGGTGGGCGCTGCGCAGCGGTCAGTTCGAGGATCTTGAGGGGCCGGCGCACCGGATCTTGATGGATGACGATCACGACCTTACGCGTAAACCGTAGCAGTCTGGCATCAGTTGGCGTCATGCCTGTGTGTGGTTGATGCGAAAGTCCCCGGCCAGTTTTTCCCGCTGCACCAGCAGATCGGCCAGCGTGTGGCTGTCAAGCTTGTCAAAAAAAGCGCGCATGGCCTGCGCCAGAATCTCTGCCAGTGCGCATGAGGAGCCGATGGGGCATGCCTTGTTGTTTTTCTGGAAACACTCGACAATTGCCAGGTCTTCTTCCGCGCCGCGCACGACATCGCCCAGATTGACCTGTTCCGGCGCGCGGGCCAGCCGCATGCCGCCGCCTTTTCCCCGCGTGGTTTCCACATAACCCTGCTTTGCCAGGTGATGGACGATTTTTGTCAGGTGGTTTTCCGAGATGCCGTAGGCGGTCGCGATGTCGCTGATGGTCGTCAGGCGATCCTCATGCTGATGCACGCCCAGATAAATGAGTACGCGCAGGGTGTAGTCGGTAAAAATCGTCAGGCGCATGGCAGTTCCTGCCCGCTGTTGCAGAGCGGCTTCCGGTATCGATGAATGATCAATTACGTTTGATTTTAAAACGGTTTTCTAAAGATGGATTTGGAATACATCTTTTGTTGACGTAGATCAAACCCGGGCATGTCCCGCTCCCTTAACTTGTTCTCCGGACATCCGGCACAGGGGGAAGGCGATGGCAACGGAAAAGTACCAGCAATGGTCGGTTGTGGTATCGAGCACGATTGCATTTACGGTCTGCTTCATGGTGTGGATGATGTTTGCCGTCATCGGCATCCCCATCAAGCAATCGCTCGGCCTCAATGAAACGCAATTCGGCGTCCTGATCGCGATGCCGGTACTGACGGGGTCGCTGATTCGCCTGCCGCTGGGCATGTGGACCGACCGTTTTGGCGGTCGCATCGTATTTTTTATCCTGATGCTGTCCACGGTGATCCCCATCTGGATGATTTCCTGGGGCACCGAGTACTGGCATTTTCTGGTTACCGGACTGTTCGTCGGCGTCGCCGGCGGTTCTTTCACTGTGGGCATTGCCTACTGCGCGCGCTGGTTCCCCAGGAACCGCCAGGGATTCGCCATGGGGATATTCGGCGTCGGCAATACCGGGGCCGCGGTGACCAAGCTGGTGGCGCCGACCATAGTCGTGGCATACGGCTGGACGATGGTGCCGAGGGTATACGCGGTGCTGATGCTGATCACGGCGGTGTTGTTCTGGTTCTTCAGCTTTACCAACAAGGAGCACACCGCGGCGGCGGCGCAGGTGACGGTCAAAGAGCAGTTGATGGCATTGAAGGACCCGACGGTGTGGCGCTACAGCCAGTATTACTCGATCGTGTTCGGCGGTTACGTCGCGCTGTCGCTGTGGATGACCAAGTACTACATTTCCGAATACGGATTCGACATCAAGATGGCGGCGCTGCTGGCTGCCGGCTTCAGCATACCGGGCGGCCTTTTGCGCGCGATTGGCGGCTGGTTTTCCGACAAGTATGGCGCGCATACGGTTACCTGGTGGGTATTGTGGGTCGGCCTCGTGTGCCTGTTTTTCCTGTCCTACCCGCAGACGGACTTTACGATACACACGGTGACCGGGCCGAGGCAGTTTCATGTCGGACTGAATCCGGTGATCTTCACCATCATCATGTTCACGATGGGCATTGCCTTTGCGATCGGCAAGGCCTCGGTCTTCAAATACATTTCCGACGACTATCCCCACAACATCGGGGTGGTGTCCGGTGTGGTGGGACTCGCCGGCGGACTGGGCGGCTTCATCCTGCCGATCATGTTCGGTGCGCTGGTGGACCTGACGGGGGTGCGTTCCTCGGCCTTCATGCTGATGTTCGGCATCGTCTGGGTATCGTTGATGTGGATGTATTTCACCGAAGTGCGGCCGATGAGCATTGCGGAAAGCAGAAAGCATCCCGAGCCCGCACACTTTTCCTGAATTACTGAACATTGGAACCATCATGAACAACAATACAGATTCGACGGTTGGGGACATCAAGGCAGGCCGCAGCTCGGTGGATATCGAGAAGTGGGATGTCGAGGACAATGCTTTTTGGGAATCAAAGGCGAAGGGCATTGCCTATCGCAACCTGTGGATTTCGATTCCCAATCTGCTGTGCGGTTTTGCCGTGTGGTTGATGTGGGGCATCATCACGGTGCAGATGATCAATCTCGGCTTTCCTTTCACGCCGGCTGAGTTGTTCACGCTGACCGCGATTTCGGGGCTGATGGGGGCGACCTTGCGCATTCCGGCGTCGTTCTTCATCCGGCTGTGCGGCGGGCGCAATACCATTTTTCTGACCAGTGCGCTGCTCATCATTCCGGCCATCGGCACAGGCCTTTCCCTGCAGGACAAGGACACGCCGCTGTATGTGTTCCAGTTCTGGGCGTTCCTGTCCGGCATCGGCGGCGGCAACTTCGCCTGTTCCATGTCCAACATCAGCGGCTTTTTCCCGAAACGTCTGCAGGGAACCGCGCTGGGGCTGAATGCCGGGCTGGGCAACTTCGGCGTCACCACTATGCAGGTGCTGATTCCGCTGGTGATGACCGCCGGCGTGTTCGGAGCGATCGCCGGCGAACCGATGACGTTGCTGAAGGACAGCGGCTGGATACTCGGCAAGATCGCTGCCGGCACGCCCACCTTCATCCAGAACGCGGGCTTTGTCTGGGCGGCGATCCTGGCGCCGCTGGTCATCGCGGCCTGGTTCGGCATGAACAACCTGTTGCCGCTCTCGCCCAACTATGGCGGCACGCTTGCTGCATTTGCCAAGATTTTTTATCTGTGGGGGCTGGCTTTTCTGGTCGGCGGCCTGGGCCTCTATTTTTATCTGCCTCCACCCGTCGGCCTCGGCCTGCTCAACATGTGGGTGGCGCTGCCGCTGATCATGGTGGGTACGCTGCTGGCGATGAAGCTTGCCGCCTTTGGCGAGATGAAGGGCAATATTGCCAAGCAATTCGAGATCTTCAGGAACAAGCACACCTGGTCGATGACGGCGCTCTACATCGTGACCTTCGGCTCGTTCATCGGTTTTTCGATGGCGCTGCCGCTGTCGATCACCGTCATTTTCGGCGTCAGCCACGTGCCCGACGCCGCCGGTGTCATGCAGCACACGCTGAAGAATCCCAACGCGCCGTCCGCGCTGACCTATGCCTGGATCGGTCCTTTCGTCGGGGCCCTGATCCGCCCCGTGGGCGGCTGGATCTCCGACAAGGTCGGCGGATCGATTGTCACGCAAATCATTTCGGCGGTCATGGTGGTCGCCTCCGCCGCAGTGGGTTACATGATGCTGCTGGCCTACAAATCACCGACGCCGGAACAGTACTTTCTGGTGTTCATGGTGCTGTTCGTGGTGCTGTTCGCCGCCACCGGCATCGGCAATGGTTCCACCTTCCGCACCATCGGCGTGATCTTTGACCGTCAGCAGGCCGGCCCGGTGCTGGGTTGGACTTCGGCGGCGGCGGCCTACGGCGCGTTCATCGCGCCAGTGGTGATTGGCGCACAGATCAAGGCCGGCACGCCGGAATATTCGATGTATGGTTTCGCGATTTTTTATGCGGTGTGCCTGGTGCTCAACTGGTGGTTCTACCTGCGCACCAATGCCTATGTGAAGAACCCGTAATCCTTGCCCTGCGCATGTTCCAACGCAAACTCTCCGGAAAAACAGCATGAGCCACTTTCTTGATCGACTGAATTATTTCTCCCAGCCGCGGGAATCCTTCTCCGACGGCCACGGCGTAGTCACGGGGGAGGATCGCACCTGGGAAGACGCCTACCGCAACCGCTGGGCGCATGACAAGATCGTGCGCTCCACCCACGGCGTGAACTGCACGGGGTCGTGCTCGTGGAAGATTTACGTCAAGGGCGGCATCGTCACCTGGGAGACCCAGCAGACCGATTACCCGCGCACACGCTGGGACATGCCCAACCATGAGCCGCGCGGCTGTTCGCGCGGCGCCAGCTACAGCTGGTACCTCTACAGCGCCAACCGCGTGAAATACCCGCTGGTGCGCGGCCGCTTGCTCAAGAGTTGGCGTGCGGCCCGTTCGGACAAGCAACCGGTGGACGCGTGGGCCTCCATCGTCGAGTCCGATGCCAGGCGGCGCGATTACCAGAGCGTGCGCGGGCTCGGCGGCTTCGTGCGCTCGAGCTGGGACGAGGTCAATGAAATCATCGCGGCAGCGAATGTCTATACCATCAAGAAACACGGACCGGATCGTGTGATCGGATTCTCGCCGATCCCGGCGATGTCGATGGTGAGTTATGCCGCGGGCAGCCGCTATCTCAGTCTGATCGGCGGTGTGTGTATGAGTTTCTACGACTGGTATTGCGATCTGCCGCCGTCCAGCCCGCAGACCTGGGGAGAGCAGACGGATGTGCCCGAATCGGCGGACTGGTACAACTCCAGCTTCATCATCGCCTGGGGCTCCAACGTGCCGCAGACGCGCACGCCCGATGCGCACTTCTTTACCGAGGTTCGTTACAAGGGCGCCAAGACCGTGGCGGTCACCCCGGACTATTCCGAGGTCGCCAAACTTGCCGACATCTGGATGCATCCCAAACAGGGCACGGATGCAGCGGTGGCGATGGCCATGGGGCATGTGATCCTCAAGGAATTCTATTTCCCGGATGGGGAAAAGCGACGCAGCGCCTATTTCGACAACTATGCCCGCCGCTACACCGACCTGCCGATGCTGGTAATGCTGAAGGAACATATTCTGCCCAACGGCGACAAGATCCTGGTGCCCGACCGTTATGTGCGCGCATCGGATTTCAGCGACAAGCTGGGCCAGGAAAACAATCCGGACTGGAAGACCGTCGCTTTTGACGAGAGCGGCAAGGTGGTGCTGCCCAATGGCGCCATCGGTTTCCGCTGGGGGGCCGATGGCCGCGCCGATCAGGGCCAGTGGAATCTTGAAGCGAAGGAAGCGCATCACGGTGGCGATGTCAAACTCAAGCTGTCGCTTCTAGAGGGTGAACATCCGGCCAGCGATACCGCCAGAGTCGGCTTTCCTTATTTTGGCGGCATCATCAGCGAGCATTTTCCCAGCAACGTGCAAAAAGGGGAAAACGGCGATGTGCTGGTGCGCACAGTGCCGGTGCAACGGGTCGCGATCGGCCAGGCCGGCGAACAGCGCGAAGTGCTGGTCGCCACGGTGTTTGACCTGCAGGTTGCCAACTACGGAGTGGCCCGCGGTTTGCCTGGAGAACTGGCTGCCACCAGTTACGACGACGACACGCCGTACACCCCGGCATGGCAGGAGCGCATTACCGGCGCGCCGCGCGAGCAGGTGATCAGCGTCGCGCGCCAGTTTGCCGACAACGCCGATAAGACGCAGGGCAAGTCAATGGTGATCATCGGTGCGGCGATGAACCACTGGTATCACAGCGATATGAACTACCGCGGCATCATCAACATGCTGATGATGTGCGGCTGCATCGGAAAAAGCGGCGGCGGCTGGGCGCATTATGTGGGCCAGGAAAAGCTCCGCCCGCAGACCGGCTGGACAGCGCTCGCCTTCGCACTCGACTGGATACGCCCGCCGCGGCAGCAGAACAGCACCAGCTTCTTTTATGCACACACCGACCAGTGGCGTTACGAAAAACTGGGTGTGGACGAAGTGCTCTCGCCGCTGGCCGACAAGAAACTCTTCGGCGGCAGCATGATCGACTACAACGTGCGTGCCGAGCGTATGGGCTGGCTGCCTTCAGCGCCGCAGCTGCAGACCAATCCGCTGCAGGTGGTGCGCGATGCGCAGGCAGCCGGCGCTGATCCGAAGGACTACGCAGTCAAGGCCCTGAAGGACGGCTCTCTCAAAATGAGCTGCGAGGATCCTGACCACCCGGCCAACTGGCCACGCAACCTGTTTGTCTGGCGATCCAACCTGCTGGGCTCCAGCGGCAAAGGACACGAGTATTTCCTCAAGCATCTGCTCGGCACCAGCAACGGTGTGCAGGGTAAAGATCTGGGCACTGAAGAAGCCAAACCCGAGGAGGTCGTGTGGCACGACCGGGCACCGGAAGGCAAGCTCGACCTGCTGGTCACGCTGGACTTTCGCATGAGCACCACCTGTCTGTATTCCGACATCGTGCTGCCCACGGCCACCTGGTACGAGAAAAACGATCTCAATACCAGCGACATGCACCCGTTTATCCACCCGTTGTCCACTGCGGTGGATCCGGCCTGGCAGTCGCGCAGTGACTGGGACATTTACAAGGGTTTTGCCCAGAAGTTCAGCGAAGTCTGCGTCGGTCACCTCGGCGTGGAGAAAGAACTGGTGCTGACGCCGCTGATGCACGACACGCCCGGTGAACTGGCGCAACCGTTTGATGTGAAGGAATGGAAAAAGGGCGAGGTCGACCTGATCCCGGGCAAGACTGCGCCGCAGATTGCGGTAGTCGAGCGCGACTATCCGAATGTCTATAAACGCTTTACCGCGCTCGGCCCGCTGATGGCCAAGGTCGGCAATGGCGGCAAGGGCATCACCTGGAACACCCAGGAGGAGGTGAAGCAGCTCGGTGAACTGAACGGCCTCAACTCCGCCGAGGGCGTCACCCGCGGTATGCCGAAGATCGAGACCGACATCGACGCCGCGGAAGTGGTGCTGATGCTGGCGCCCGAGACCAACGGCCATGTCGCGGTGAAGGCGTGGCAGGCGCTGGGCAAGCAAACCGGGATTGACCATACCCATCTGGCGATCCATCGCGAGGACGAGAAAATCCGCTTCCGTGACATCCAGGCGCAGCCACGGAAGATCATCTCGTCGCCGACCTGGAGCGGCATCGAGAGCGAGACAGTGTCCTACAACGCCGGTTATACCAACGTGCATGAACTGATCCCGTGGCGCACGCTGACCGGCCGCCAGCAGTTCTACCAGGATCATCCGTGGATGCGCGCGTTCGGCGAGGGCTGTGTCAGCTACCGCCCGCCGGTGGACCTGAAGACCACTGCCGGCATCCACGGCATCAAGCCGAATGGCAATCCCGAGATCCTGCTCAACTTCATCACGCCGCACCAGAAGTGGGGCATCCATTCCACCTACACCGACAACCTGCTGATGCTCACCTTGAGCCGCGGCGGGCCGTGCGTCTGGATGAGCGAAGACGATGCGAAACGCGCCGGTATCGAGGACAACGACTGGATCGAGCTGTTCAACATCAACGGCGCCATTGCGGCGCGGGCAGTGGTCAGCCAGCGCGTCAACCCCGGCATGGTGATGATGTACCACGCGCAGGAAAAAATCGTGAACACCCCGGGTTCGGAAATCACCGGCGCGCGCGGCGGCATTCACAACTCGGTGACGCGCATCGTGCTGAAACCCACGCACATGATCGGCGGTTACGCCCAGCTGAGCTACGGCTTCAACTACTACGGCACCATCGGCACCAACCGCGACGAGTTCGTGGTGGTGCGCAAAATGGACAAGGTCGACTGGCTGGATACGCCGGTCGCGGATGAATTGATCCGGCCGGTGCAGGCTCAAGGAGAAGTCGCATGAACAACCCCCACGCTCGCATTCTTTCGCTGCCCCCCGAGAGGGCGCCTGCCTCCTCATTTTCCACATTCGGGGCGGCCCGGCAGGAGGCAGTATGAAAATCCGCGCGCAAATCGGCATGGTGCTGAACCTGGACAAGTGCATCGGCTGTCACACCTGTTCGGTCACCTGCAAGAACGTCTGGACCAGCCGGCCCGGCATGGAATACGCCTGGTTCAACAACGTCGAGACCAAACCCGGCATCGGTTATCCCAAGGAATGGGAGAACCAGGACAAGTGGCACGGCGGCTGGGTGCGCAACAGCGACGGCTCGATCCGGCCGCGGCAGGGCGCCAAGTGGAAACTGCTGATGCGGATTTTTGCCAACCCCAACCTGCCGGAAATCGACGACTACTACGAGCCGTTCACCTTCGATTATGGCCACCTGCAGAGCGCGCCGGAAATGCGTGCCACGCCGACCGCAAGGCCGCGCAGCCTGATCACCGGCAAGCAGATGGACAAGATCGTGTGGGGGCCGAACTGGGAAGAAATTCTCGGCGGCGAGTTCAGCAAGCGCAGCGCCGACAGGAACTTCGACGACATCCAGAAGGACATCTACGGCCAGTTCGAAAACACCTTCATGATGTATTTGCCGCGGCTGTGCGAGCACTGCCTGAATCCGGCCTGCGTGGCGAGCTGCCCGTCGGGTTCGATCTACAAGCGCGAGGAGGACGGCATCGTGCTGATCGACCAGGACAAGTGTCGCGGCTGGCGGATGTGCGTCAGCGGCTGTCCTTACAAGAAGATCTATTACAACTGGAAAAGCGGCAAGGCGGAAAAGTGCATTTTCTGCTATCCGCGCATCGAGGCCGGCCAGCCCACCGTGTGTTCGGAAACCTGCGTTGGCCGTATCCGTTACCTCGGCGTACTGCTGTATGACGCCGACCGTATACAGGAAGCAGCCAGCGTCGAACACGACCGCGACCTCTACCACGCGCAACTGGACATCTTCCTCGATCCGAACGATCCGCAGGTGATTGCCCAGGCGGCCAGGGACGGCATCCCGGACAAGTGGATGGAAACGGCGCGCAACAGCCCGGTGTACAAAATGGCCGTGGAGTGGAAGGTGGCGCTGCCGCTGCATCCGGAATACCGCACGCTGCCGATGGTCTGGTACGTGCCGCCGCTGTCACCGATCAGTGCCGCTGCCAATGCCGGCCATGTCGGCGCTAATGGCCAGATTCCGGACGTCAAGCAGCTGCGTATCCCCGTCAAATACCTGGCCAACCTGCTTACCGCCGGTGACACGGTGCCGGTGGTGCGCGCACTCGAACGCATGCTGGCGATGCGTGCTTACCAGCGCGAAAAACATGTCGATCAGCGCATCAACACCGCGGTGCTGCAGCAGGTCGGCATCACCCAGGAAATGGTGGAGGAGATGTACCGCATCATGGCGATCGCCAATTACGAGGACCGTTTCGTGATCCCCAGCACCCACCGCGAGTATGCCGAGAACACCTTCAACGTGCGTGGCGGCTGTGGTTTCTCGTTCGGCAACGGCTGCTCGGAAGGCACTGGCGAGACCAGCCTGTTCGGCAGCGAGAAGAAGCGCACCATTCCCATCAAGCTGGAGGTCTGATCATGCTGGGACTCTCAAAACCCGTATCCGCTCCCGGCAGCCTGCGCGTGCTGGCGGCCCTGCTCGGTTATCCGGATGCGGCGATGCGCAGCTGTCTGTCCGGGATGTCCGCTATCCTGCGTCGCGAAGGCGCGTTGTCCCTTGCGCGCCAGGCCGAACTCGATGCGCTGATTGCTGCGCTGGGGAGCGCCGAGCCGCTGGAGACCGAGGCTGGCTATGTCGAACTGTTCGACCGTGGCCGTGCCACTTCGCTGCACCTGTTCGAACATGTGCACGGCGATTCGCGCGACCGCGGCCCGGCGATGATTGACCTGGCGCAGACTTACGAGAAGGCTGGCCTGTACCTGGCGCCCGGCGAATTGCCGGACTACCTGCCGGTTGTGCTGGAGTTCGTTTCCACCCAACCGCCGCGTGAGGCGCGCGCTTTTCTGGGTGAAATGGCGCATATATTCAATGCCCTGTTCAGCGAGCTGCAGGAACGCAGCAGCCCGTACGCGAGCGTGCTTGGTGCATTGCTGGAACTGGCGGGTGAGCAGGCGCAGGCGGTAAAGCCCGTCGCCGAGCCGCCGCTGGATGAAAGCTGGATCGAGCCGCCGGTGTTTGACGGCTGCTCATCCAGGGGGCAGTCCCGGCCCGGCCAGCCGCAGCCCATCCACCTTGTCCGCAAGAATGCCAAAACAGGAGTGGTCGCATGAACGCTTTTCAATCCTATCTGCACAGCTTCTTTTTCAGCGCCTATCCCTACATCTGCATGGTGGTGTTCCTGGTGGGGAGCCTGGCCCGTTTCGACCGCGATCAATACACCTGGAAAAGCGACTCTTCGCAGATGCTGCGCACCGGTACGCTGCGCTGGGGCAGCAACCTGTTCCATGTCGGCATCCTGTTTCTGTTCTTCGGTCATTTTGTCGGACTGCTCACTCCGCACTGGTTGTATGAACCCTTCATTTCTCCGGCCAACAAGCAATTGCTCGCCATTTATGCGGGCGGGGTGGCCGGGTTCATCTGCTTCATTGGGCTCACGCTGCTCATCCACCGCCGCGTGTTTGACCCCCGTATCCGCCTGACCAGCCACCGTACCGATCTGGCGATCCTGGTCATCCTGTGGGTGCAGCTGACGCTGGGCCTGATCACCTTGCCGTACTCGCTGTCCCATTCCGATGGCAGCGTAATGCTGGTGCTGTCCGACTGGGCGCAGCGCGTGTTTACTTTCCGTGTCGGCGGAGCGGAAGGGCTGGTTGCGCTGGCCTGGCCGTACAAGGTGCACCTGGTGCTGGGAATGACGATTTTCCTGCTGTTTCCCTTCAGTCGTCTGGTGCATGTATGGAGCGGTTTTGCGACGCTGGCCTACCTGTTCCGTCCGAACCAGGTGGTGCGCAGCCGCCGGCTTAATCTGCCGGCCGGGCACAACCAGCCGCGCCAGCCTGGCGCCGGCACATGAATGATTACGGAGAACAACGCCATGATTGCAGATGCCGCCATCAAAAATCCTGTTGCCTGCGTCAACGGCGTGGCCCTGAACATGCCCGGAGAAGCGCTGTCTGCCGAAGTGCTGCGCCAGAGGGCCTGCACCGAACTGCTGCGCCAGGCTGCGCAGACTGCTGGCTTACTCGAGGCGAGCGACCCTGCTGCGGTTGACGGCGTGATCAGCGAGGCCGCGGCTGCTGCCATCGAAGCACTGCTGGAGCGGGATCTCTCTGTGCCTGAACCAACAGAGGAAGATTGCCGGCGCCATTACGCGGCGCATCAGGGCCGTTATCGAACGGGAGAACGCGTGCGCGCCCGTCACATTCTTTTTGCGGTCACGCCTGGCGTGGACGTGGCGGCCCTGCGCAAGCAGGCGGAACCGGTATTCCTCGACGTGCGCTGCCACGACGGCCAGGCTGCCGACCGGTTTGCCGACGCCGCGCGCCAGTGGTCCAACTGTCCCAGCGGCGCCGATGGCGGTGACCTGGGCTGGCTCAGCGCGGAAGATTGCGCACCCGAGTTCGCCCGCGAGCTGTTCGGGCGCATCGAGGTTGGCGTGCTGCCGCGCCTGGTGCACAGCCGCTTCGGGCTGCATGTGGTCGAAGTGCTGGAACGCGAAGCGGGCGTGGCGCAGACGTTTGAATCGGTACGTGGTGCGGTTGCGAACGCGCTGCGCCAGCAGGCTTTCGTCACGGCATTGAAGCAATACCTGCAGCTGCTGGCCGGCCAGGCCGTGGTGGAGGGCGTGGAGCTCGACGCCGCAGATACGCCGCTGGTGCAGTGAGCATGAAAATTTCAAGCTTCGAAGATCTGCTGCGGGCTGCGAGGCAGCAGCCTGAGCCGCAGCGGCTGCTGTTCGTTTTTGCCGATGTCGAACTGCCTGACGACAGCACGGCTGAACAGCGGGCCCGTTTTCAGGCGGGGGATGGCGGTGCGCTGGTGCCCTTGATGTCCGTGGACAAGAAGCCCGGGGACATGAGTACGTTCTCCGCATTGGCAGAGGAGTCGCGCCAGTTCGGGCGCGACTGGGCTGTGGTGTTTGTGGCGGCCCTTTCCGGGCGCGGCGGGCGCGCACCTACGGATGTGGAGGCCGACCAGTCGCTGCAGCGCATGATCGAAGCCATCAAGTCAGGTTCCTTTGGCTCGTCCATGCCCTTCGACCGGCAGGGACAGCCCCTGATTTTTGACTGAGCACAAAATGACGCTTGCGCGCGTACTGCATGTGCTTGGCGTCGTGCTGTGGATCGGCGGCGTGGCGATGGTGACCACGGTTCTGCTGCCGGCGGTGAAACACCTTAAAACGCCTGCGGAACGCGTCATGTTTTTCGAAACCGTTGAGCGCGGATTCGGGCTGCAGGCGCGTATCACCACCCTTGTGACCGGTTTGAGCGGGCTGTATCTCGTCCATGAACTGAATCTGTGGCAACGCTTCCTGCACGCCGAATATTGGTGGATGCACGCGATGGTGCTGGTGTGGGCGCTGTTTACACTGATGCTGTTCGTGCTTGAACCCTTGTTTCTTCACCGTCGCCTGCTTGAGCGCGCACGGCATGATCCGGATGCGACATTTTCACTGGTGGCGCGCATGCACTGGATATTGCTCGGATTGAGCCTGCTTACCGTTGCGGGCGCGGTGGCCGGCAGCCACGGATATTTGTTGTTTGTTCCATAGTGGCGGCGCTGCCGTTGCCGAAACAGCATTCTGCTTTGCAATACGTGACGCCAGCCGGGATTTGACATGAACGAACTGCCTCCTGACCGATCCCAGCAACCCGGGCCTTCGCCTGTGGCGGTCGACTTTTCGTTATGGAATCTGGGGTTTCGTCCGTTTTACCTGCTGGCGGGCATTTTCAGCGCCATCAGCGTACTGCTGTGGATGGCCCAGTACTCGGGGTGGCTGCCTTTTGCCTACCTGCAGGGGGCGCTCTGGCACGGCCATGAAATGCTGTTCGGATTCACGATGGCAGTCGTGGCCGGTTTTCTGCTGACCGCCGTGCGCGCCTGGACCGGTCAGCCGACGCCGGTCGGCGTGCCGCTGATGGCGCTGGCAGCGCTGTGGGTGGCGGGGCGGGTGCTGGTGCTGACGCCCCTGGGCCTGCCGGCGGCAATCGTGAACGCGGCATTTCCCGTGGCCCTTGCCGTGGCGATTGCTGTTCCGCTGCTGCGTGCCGGGAATGTCCGCAATTATTTCTTTGTCGGCCTGCTCGTGCTGATGGGCGCGTTGATTGCTGCGCTGCATCTTGGGCTGCAGGGTGTTTTTGAACTTCCGCCGCGACTGGGCCTGCTACTGGGCCTGGATGTGATGCTGTTCATCATGGTGGTGATGGGCGGTCGGGTGATTCCGATGTTTACCAACAACGGCGTGCCTGGCGCGGGTGCCGTGCGCCATGCGCTGCTTGAAAAACTGGCTCTGGGCTCGGTGCTGCTGCTGTTCATCACCGATCTTCTGCAGATGCCT
>CAMBCD010000010.1 GCA_945863085.1 Bordetella parapertussis | reverse complement strand
GTGATATTGAATCAATTCGTAAATAAAACAGACAAAACCCCGGTCAGGGAACTGGATACTGCGCGCAGGCGAATGAAGGAAATCAAACATGGCTAAAACCCTCAAGGATTTCAAGGCCCGCGCCCTGGCGCGCCCCGATGTGCGTCGGGAATATGACCGGCTTGCCGACGAATTTGCGTTTCTGGACGAGATCCTGAAAGCGCGCGCCGAGGCCGGGTTGAGTCAGGCCGAAGTCGCCGCGCGCATCGGCACCACGCAATCCGCGGTCGCGCGTCTCGAATCTGCCGGCGGCGGCCATTCACCCTCGATTACGACACTGCAGCGCTACGCGTCGGCACTGGGCTACAAGGTGCAGGTGCGGCTGGTCAAGGACAGCGCCACGACGGCAAAGTCCACGCGCACGAGGGCAAAAACGGTACGTACCGGCTGACAATCCGCCTATTTCTTCGCGGTCGGCCGCGCAGCACTGGTAAAGGTGAAATTGTCGTAACTCATTTCGGCAACGCGGAACCACAGGAACTGGTCGCTGCGGAACTTGAGCCACTGCGCGTAGATGCGTTTGAAGTGCGCGCTTTTTTTCGCGGCCTCGTCGTAGATTTCGAAGGCCGCCTTCTGCGCCGCCTCCATCACCGGTTTCGGGAACTGGCGCAGCTGCGCGCCACCACCGACCAGCCGTTTCAGCGCTTCGGGATTTTTCGCATCGTAACTCGCCAGCATATGCACATTGGCTTCGGCGCAGGCCGATTCAAAAATCGATTTGTACTGTTTGGGGAGTGATTCCCACTGCTTGATGTTGACGATGGTCGACAACTGCGGCCCGCCTTCCCACCAGCCGGGGTAGTAGTAGTACTTGGCAACTTTCTGGAAGCCGAGTTTTTCATCGTCGTACGGGCCGACCCATTCTGCGGCGTCGATGGTGCCGCGCTCCAGGGCCTGATAGATTTCACCACCGGCGAGCTGCTGGCCGACCACGCCGAGTTTCGCCAGCACCTGGCCGGCGAGTCCGGCGACGCGCATTTTCAGGCCCTTCAGGTCGGCGAGGGTTTTGATTTCCTTGCGGTACCAGCCGCCCATCTGCACGCCGGTGTTGCCGGTGGGGAACTGCACGCAGCCGTATTCCTTGAACAGCGCAGCCATGGCTTCCATGCCGCCGCCGTAATACATCCAGGCATTCTGCTGCCTTGCATTCAGTCCGAAAGGCATCGCGGTGGCGAAGGCAAACGCCGGATCCTTGCCGATGTAGTAATAGGGTGCGGTGTGGCCGCACTGCACGGTGCCGTTCTGCACCGCATCGAGCACCTGCAGGCCGGGGACGATTTCGCCGGCGGCAAACACGCGGATCTGGAATTTGCCTTCGCTGCCTTCGGATACCCGCTTCGACAGGATTTCCGCAGCGCCGTACAGGGTGTCGAGGTTTTTCGGAAAACTCGAGGCCAGCCGCCACTGGATCACCGGCTGCGCGCGCACGATGGCGGGTGCGGCAACGGCACCCGCCGCCAGACCCAGACCCGCTTTTTTCAGGAATGAACGACGTTGCATGCTGCCCCTCCAGAAATCATAAGTTATTGATTTTAAACGATATTTAATGCGGCCGCAGGATATCCCGCTGATTCACTTCCTGAATCGCATACTGAATCAGATCCTCATCCAGCTCAGGTTCCCGCCAGCGTCATGCCTTCTATCAGGATCGAACCGCATTGCCGTGAACTGCGCCGCGATATATCGGTGCCGATGGCGATGATGTTTTTGTACATGTCCTTCAGATTACCGGCGATGGTGATTTCCTGCACCGGGTAGGCAATCTCGCCCTTCTCCACCCAGAAACCCGCTGCGCCGCGCGAATAGTCGCCGGTCACGGCATTGACGCCCTGCCCCATCATCTCGGTCACCAGCAGGCCGGTGCCGAGTTTTTTCAGCAGCGCGGCAAAATCCTCGCCGGTGTCTTTCATGATCAGGTTGTGGTTGCCGCCGGCGTTGCCGGTGGATTTCATGCCGAGCTTGCGCGCGGAGTAGCTGGCGAGAAAATAACCCTGCACCACACCATCCTTGACGATATCGCGGGCGCGGGTCGCCACACCCTCTTCATCAAATGCGCCACTGGCCAACCCCTTCGGGATATGCGGCAGGTCACTCATCTGTACCAAGGGTGAAAAAATCTCTTTGCCCAGGCTGTCGAGCAGGAAGGAGGATTTGCGATACAGGCTGCCGCCCGACACCGCCGACACAAAATGCCCCATCAGGCTGGACGCGACGCCGGATTCGAACAGCACCGGCACCTGCGCGGTAGGCACCTGGCGCGCCTTCAGCCGCGCCACGGCGCGTTCGGCTGCCTTGCGACCGATGGATTCCGGCGCCGGCAGGTCCGCCGGATCACGCGAAGTCTCATACCAGTCGTCGCGCTGCATGCCATCGCCCTTGCCGGCGATCAGCGCACACCAGATGCCGTGGCGCGAACTCGGATACCCGGCGAGAAAACCGTCGGTGTTGCCGTAGATGAAATGCGACTGCTGCGTGGAGACGGTGGCGCCTTCGGAATTGGTGATGCGTTTATCGACCTTGAAACCGGCGGCTTCACAGTCGCGCGCCATTTCGATGGCGCGCTCCACCGGCATGTCCCAGGGATGCAGCAGGTCGAGGTCGGGGAATTCGCGTGCCAGCATGTCGGGGTCGGCGAGCCCGGCGCAATCATCGATCGCGGTGTAACGCGCAATCGCCAGCGCGGCATCGACGCTGTCACGCACGGCCTGCGGCGCAAAATCCGAACTGCTGGCGTGGCCGCGCTGTTTGCCGATGTAAACCGTGACGCCGATACCCTTGTCGCGGTTGTATTCGATGGTTTCGACTTCGCCCTGGCGCGCGGTGACGGTCTGGCCGTAACCTTCGCTGACTTCGGCGTCGGCAGCGGTGGCGCCGCGTTGTTTGGCATAGGCCAGCGCGTCGGTGACGAGTTGCTGGAGTGCGGCTTTATCGTAGGAAAAGGGGTTTGATGCCATGGTTTTCTGCTGCGCCGGAAACGGTCCGGGCGTGAAAGGGCGTTATCATAACAGCTTCAATTTTGACACTCACTTGACATTAGGTCGCCGTGGAAGACACCCCTGATTTTGATGATGCCCCCAGTAAAAGCCAGCGCAAGCGCGACATGGATGCGCTGCAGGACATCGGCGAAGAACTGACGCAGCTGAACGAGCAGCAACTGGCCAGCGTCGAACTGCCGGAAAACCTGCGCGACGCAGTGCTGGCCGCACGCGCCATGAAACGCAACGAGGCGCGGCGCCGGCAGATGCAGTACGTCGGCAAGTTGATGCGCCAGGTTGACCCGGCGCCGATCCGCGCCAAAATTGACGGCTGGCTGTCGGTGTCGGCGGAACACACGGCCCGGCTGCACCAGATCGAGCGCTGGCGCGAGCGCCTGCTCGCCGAGCCCGCGGCACTGGCCGAATTCATCGCCGCACACCCCGCCGCCGACAGCCAGCAGTTGCGCACGCTGATCCGCAACACCGGACAGGAGCGCGTGCGCGGCAAACCGCCGAAGAATTTCCGCGCGTTGTTCCAGATGATCCGCGACGTGACCGCAGCACAGAACCCCGCCGACGCATCTGAAGCCTGAAGATATAATCCGCGCAATGTCCGCCCCCGCAGAACTCATCATCGGCCTGGTCTCCATCAGCGATCGCGCTTCAAAAGGCGTGTACAAGGACGAAGGCATCCCCGCGCTGGAAGACTGGTTCAAGCTGGCGATCAGCGAACCCAAGTGGCGCACGGTGACCCGCCTGATTCCGGACGAACGCCCGGTCATTGAAGCCACACTGAAGGAACTCGTCGATAAGGAAGGCTGCCATCTGGTGCTGACCACCGGCGGCACCGGCCCCGCGCTGCGCGACGTGACACCCGAGGCGACACTGGCCGTCGGTGACCGCGAAATGCCCGGCTTCGGCGAACAGATGCGCCAGGTCAGCCTCAAATTCGTGCCGACGGCGATCCTGTCGCGCCAGGTCGCGGTGATCCGCAAACAGGCCTTGATCATCAACCTGCCCGGCCAGCCCAAGGCGATCAGGGAAACGCTGGAAGGCCTGAAGGATGAAAACGGCAAAGCGCTGGTGCACGGCATCTTCGCCGCGGTGCCTTATTGCATCGACCTGATCGGCGGGCCTTATATCGAGACCAACGACGCCGTGTGCAAGGCGTTTCGGCCTAAATCGGCGATACGACCCAAAGGGTGATGGGTAATGAGTAATGGGTGAAGGGTGTTCCTTGGTCCAATTACCCATCACTCATTACCCATCACCATTTACCAATCACTAGTCACCAATCACCATGCCCTCACCCCTCGAATCCATAGAAATCGAATCCGCACCAAACCCCACCGCCGCCGTCATCTGGATGCATGGCCTCGGCGCCGACGGCAACGACTTTGTGCCCATCGTCAATGAACTCGACCTCTCCGGCGTGAAGGGCGGCATCCGTTTTGTGTTTCCGCACGCACCGGTGCGGCCAGTCACCATCAACAACGGCCATGTGATGCGCGCCTGGTACGACATTTCCTTCGGCGACCTTGAGGGCAACACGCGAAAAGCCGATGAAAAAGGCGTGCGGGAATCACAGGCGCAGATCGGGCAACTGATCGCGCGCGAAAACACCCGCGGCATCGCCACCGGAAAAATCGTACTGGCCGGATTCTCGCAGGGCGGCGCCGTCGCGCTGCAGACCGGCCTGCGTTACCCGGAACGGCTTGCCGGCGTGATGGCGCTGTCCACCTACCTGCCGCTGGCCGAGAGTTTTGCGCAGGAAGCCGCGCCCGCCAATGGCAAAACCCCGGTATTCATGGCTCACGGCATTCAGGATCCCGTCGTACCTTACGCCATGGGCAATGCATCGCACGTGCGTCTGCTGCAAGCAGGTTATGCCGTGGACTGGCACGAATACCCGATGCCGCATTCGGTGTGCCTCGAAGAAATCACCGACATCGGCCGCTGGCTGGGCAAGGTGCTGGGCTGAGCCCGCACTGCAGCCCTCTCCCGGACTTCCTAAAAAGAAAACTTCAGTTTCGGCGTGACCACTGGCGGAACAGCCGGTTGCTGAGGGGGAGCCTCTTTCACGTATATATCGAAAAGCAGCAACCAACGCCGGCAATCCGGATCATTCACTGCCTCGACACCGTGGAATGAGTTATCCGTTTTAAAAAATGCAAGCATTGAATTCGGCAAGAATGGCAATGTATGCAGCCTCGAAAAATGTTCACGCGCGTGATGCGGCCCGCCGGGACAACGAAATTCAGTATTGTTGGGGATGTAAATAGAAGTGCCGAGATGGGATTGGGAATCGTCTTTCGGGAGATAGAACAACATCGTCACTACTTTCCGGGGGCTATCGGTATGCGGACCCAGTTTGTAATTGGTCGTATCCTCAACCAGCAGTGTTTCCGCATTGAACCCCAATCCGGGTTGCCCCTGGAAACGCTGTTCAATAAACGGTTGGAATTTTGTGAACACCAGGTTGCTAAAATTTCCTCGCTCAACAAGTATGTTTTGCATATCCTTCCAGAAATCGCGCACCTCCGGCGACAGCGGTCCCAGGTTTTTATCGTTCAATTCGAGAACGAAGCGCTCCTTGTAACCCTTGACGGGTCGCACCTGCTCTATGGGGAGCATTGCCTTAGGGTCTGGAAGGCTTTCCTGCAAGCGTTGATAGTAATTGTCCGGGAAAACATCTTTAACGTAGATGTGCGGGAACGGAAACATATTGATGTGTGCGTTCCCAACCTTGTAAGCCAAATGCATTTCAACGTCTGAAAACATGTTCTGCTACTCCCTTGAAAGTGCCTTCCTTGCGTTCGGCCCGCTGCACCTGTGCGGGATCATGCATCAAACCCATGGCATTCAGCTCCCGCACCATTTCGCGGTGGTCTTCCAGATTCTGGTTGGTCTCGATCAGCACTGAACGCACGGCAGGATTCGCCAGAGTAACGCGGCCACCGGCGATGACCTTGGGCTCGAAACCGTCAACGTCGATCTTGATATGGTTGGGCACCGGCACTGCCCCGTCGGCCACCAGTTCGTCGAGGGTGGCGGCGACACAGCCCTGCACAAACAGGGCCTTCAGCGGCTTGTGTTCGAAGTCCAGCGCCTCACCGACCGAGTGACAGGAGCCGCCGACACGCATGTCCGCCATGTGCAGGTCGAACAGCCCGGACTTGTCCGACAGGCCCATGCAGTATGCCTTGACCAGTCCCTGCAGCTGGTTAAGCTGGATGTTGCGGTTGAGCAGCGCATAATTCTGCGATTCGGGCTCAAAGGCATAAACCTTCACCTTGCGCGTGGCCGCCGCCCAGATCGTGTACATGCCGACGTTGGCGCCGCAATCGAGCAGGATCTCGCCCGGCTGGAAAGTGGCAATCCACTCCAGTGTCCAGGGTTCCTTGGTATGTATGGATTCCACCCGCCAGCGTGTCACCTGGCCCGGGGTGGCGAACACCATCTTTACGCCTTCGTGCTCGATCTCGCAGCGCGGATTGAGGCGTTCGTATTCTTCCAGTGTCAGGGCCATGTGAGGATATGCAGCCGGGTTGTATTCGATTTTTCTGATTCTATACCAGCCGACACCGGCCTAAGCGCTGACCGCCTCGGCAATCTTGATACAATTCGCGGCATTCCTACTGGAGTACAAACTTGAACCAACCCTTGGATGGCGTGCGTGTACTCGACCTGAGCTCGGTGGTCATGGGACCTTTCGCGACACAATTGCTGGGCGACCTCGGCGCCGACATCGTCAAGGTCGAACCGCCCGACGGCGACATCCTGCGCCATATCGCGCCGATGCGGCATCCGGCGATGGGCCATATTTTCCTGCACCACAATCGCAACAAACGCTCGATTGTGCTCGACCTGAAAAAACCCGACGGCCTGGCGGCGCTGCAAAAACTGATCAAGACCGCGGACGTGCTGTTCTACAACGTGCGTCCCCAGGCCATGAAACGTCTGAAGCTGTCGTACGAGGACGTTGCCGCGATCAATCCGCAGATCATCTACGTCGGCGCCTACGGCTTCAGCCAGCGCGGGCCCTATGCCGCGCAACCCGCCTACGACGACCTGATCCAGGGCATGTCGGCGATGCCGGCACTGTTCCATGAGGCAGGGGCGTCCGCACCGCGTTATGCGCCGCTGGCCATCGCCGACCGCATCACCGGGCTCGCCGCAGTCAATGCGGTGACCACCGCGCTGTTTGCACGCAGCCGCACCGGCCGCGGCCAGTCGGTCGAAGTGCCGATGTTCGAGACTGTCACGCAGATGGTGCTCGCCGACCACATGGGCGGTTTCACCTTCGATCCGCCGGAAGGCCCTTACGGCTACGCACGCATGCTGGCGCCGAACCGCGCGCCGTACGAAACGAAGGATGGTTACATGTGCGTGCTGATCTACAACGACAAACACTGGCGCGCGTTTTTCAAACTGATCGGGCAGGAAAAAATGTTTGAAACCGATCCGCGCTTCGGCAGCCACGAGGCACGTTCGCGCAACATCGCCGAGGTTTACGCCTTTGCCGCCGAAGAGCTGAAAAAACGCAGCAACGCGGAATGGGAAAAACTGCTGCGCGAAGCCGACATCCCCTCGGCGCCGATGAAAACCGTCGGCGACGTGCTGAACGACCCGCATCTCGCCGCCACCGGTTTTTTCAAGGAATCCGAACATCCCAGCGAAGGCCGGCTGCGGGAAATGATGCTGGCCAGCCACTGGTCGGACGCAGACCCGATGCCGCACCGTCCGGCGCCGCGCCTCGGCGAACACAGCGCGGAAATCCTGCGTGAAGCCGGTTATGGCGACGCCGACATCCAGCGTCTGGCGGCGGCGGGCGCGACCAAACTCACCTGAGGCTGCCTCCGGGACTGGATTAGAACTGCCGGCGGTACTGGATAAAGCCGGAATATTCGGCAACCTGGTCGTAGAGTCTGCGTGCCGTGGCGTTGGATTCCTGCGTCATCCAGTACACCCGCGTTGAACCTGCCGCCTGCGCCCGTTCATACACCGCCTCGATCAGCGCCCGGCCGATGCCCTGTCCGCGCGTGGTCGCCACCGTGAACAGATCCTGCAGGTAACAGGTCGGCCCCAGCATCGCCGTATTGCGATGAAACAGGTAATGCACCAGGCCCAGCAGCTGGCCGTCGCGCCCGGCCACAATCGCATGCATGGGTTCGTAGGCATCAAAAAACCGCGACCAGGTCATCCGCGTCACTTCCGGCGGCACCGTGCGCTGGTAAAACGTGTTGTAGCCTTCCCACAAGGGCAGCCACTGCTCAAAATCTGCAGGCACTGCGGAACGGACGGTCAGCAGGTCGGGCACGACGACTCCTTCATAAAAGGGTTGCGCAAGCCATGGTAACAAGCCTCAGTTTTTTCGCGATGAACCGGTAATCACCAGCGCGATGCCGCCGAGTATGGTCACTGACGCCAGCACCAGGCGCAGCGTCAGCTGTTCACCCAGGAAAGCGATGGCGCCGAAGGTGGCGATCACCGGCACGCTCAACTGCAGGGTGGCGGCGGTAGAGGCCTTCAGCCCGGGCAAGGCGGCGTACCAGATCGCGTAGCCGATGCCGGAAGCCATGACGCCGGAAGCGACGGCATGTATCGCGCCGTTGACATCCCAACGCGCCGTATCGAGAAGCAGCAGGCTGCAGGCCAGCGCCAGCGGCACGGCACGCAGAAAATTGCCCGCGGTGGCGCTGATCGGGTCGCCGCTGCCGCGCCCGCGCAGCGAATACACGCCCCAGGCCATGCCGGCGAAGATCATCAGCAGGGCGCCGCTGAGCGGCGGTGCCGACAGCCCCGGCAGCAGCAGCCCGGCCAGACCGGCGAGTGCCGTCGCGAGACCCAGCCACTGCAACCCGCGCATGCGCTCGCCGCGCCACAATCCGTAACCGGTCATGGTCATCTGCACCGCGCCGAACAGCAGCAGCGCGCCGGCAGCAGCGGTCAGGCTGCGATAGGCCAGAGAAAACGCAATGGCGTAGGCGAACAGGGCGGCGGCGGAACGCCAGTCGCCGGCCAGGCCCGGGCCGCCCCGGCGCAGTACGACTATCAGCCACAACGTCAGTGCGCCCGAGACGAGCCGGACGGTAGTGAAGGTTGCCGCATCAATTGCGGTGTCGCGCAACGCAGCTCGGCAGAACAGGGAATTAGCGGCGAAGGCGAGCAGCGCCAGCGTCGTCAGCAACATTACACGTGCAGCCGTCATGCTGCCGCCGGGACTGGTCATGGCGTACTCAGGAACTGCGCGCCATCACCTTGAACATCGCCCAGTCGAAATCCTCGCCGCCCTCGGCCAGCCGCGACGGCATCAGCAGATAGGCTTTGTTGTTGACCACCATGTCAAAACTGTCGCGCGAGCTGAAAATGCCGTCGCGCAACACCACGCCGACTTCGCCGTTGCCGTCCGGCGTCGTCGACAGCAGCAGTGCCGAATCAGTGGTTGCGGCAGGGCCGGAAGAAAATGCACCCCCTGATTTGCCGACCCGCACCGGAATCGCGACCTTCGACAATACCTGCACGCCGACACGGCGCTGCTGGTGCTCGTCGCGGGTGACGCGGCGGATGATGCCGATGCCCCAGTGCTGCGCGATTTCGGTTTTGACGCCGATCAGCGCGCCGACCCGCACCCAGTCGCTTTTCGCCGCCGGGATGATTGCGCCGCAGCCGCCGTCGCTGACATTTTCGACGATCCAGCTTTCGGCCGAGGAGTCGGTGCTGAAATCCAGTTCATCGCTGTGCGCGGGATCCAGTGTCTGCAGTATTTCCGTCATGCCGTGCAGCACCGTCATCCGCGTTGCCGTCTGGCGCCGCTGGGTGTTGCGCGCAGGGGCGTCATCCGACCAGTATGAAATCAGGTGGCGCAGCACCGGCAGCACCGTGTCATTGTCATAGGTGCCGCCGAGATGCACGGTCGACGGAATCGCGCCAGTTTCGCGGATGACCGCCTCGACTTTCCGCAATTCGTCCAGCGCATCCCCCGCGCCGAAATAACGCGCCGTCGCCGGCAGCGCTTTTTCACCAACCACGCGGAACGGCGGTTTGCCTCCGGCGATGTCAAAACAGTAACCGCAGCCCGGACCCGGCTGCTGTGCCACGCGAAAACCGGATGAAAAATGCGCAACCGCACGTTCGGCAATTTCCTGGCGCATCGGGCTCAGGCCGTCGGTCGACGATACGCTGAGCATCACTGCCTTGAGGAATTCCTGGCGCACCGAACCGCTGCCGTGGGAACCGGGGTAAATCGCCACCGCGCTGCCGGCAAATCCGGAGGCCTCGGCAAACTGGTAGAGGCGGCCGATGTCGGACCACACCCGCGGATCAACCGGACCGTAACGCACCAGCACCCATTTCAGCTGCAATGTCAGCGCGCGCAGCGTACGCGCGACGATCACCGACAGGTTCTTGCGAAACGCGGTGCCGCCGGTATGCCCCAATTCGAAACGCGTCACGCAGTCGAGGTAAGCATCGCTCAGAGCCTTCCAGAACGCGTAGCTGCCGGTCCACAGCCGGCTTTCCTGGAATTTCTGCTGGCGCGAGGTGGCGAAATAATCCTGCGCCAGCTTGCGCTGGTAATTTTTCGCAGCGCCGTCGAGCAGGTCGATGTTCTCGAACAGGCGGTCGAGTTTGTAGGCCTTGGTTTCGCGCAGGCTGTCGAGCCAGTGGGTGATTTCACCCAGTGCCTTCATCGGGTCGGATGGCAATTCGGCGACGATCTCCCGGGCCTGTTTGATGTCGGCCATCGGATGATCCACCTTGTCACCCTTCAGAAATCCAAGCATGGCTGCCGCTCCGCTTTCCGCTTCATTGTCATACCGTCCCTGTCATTTTTGCAGCCGCGTTGAATTGCATCGTTGATTCCATTCTATCGGTCGCCCCCGCCAGCGCCAACTGGATAAAAGCCCGTCAACCACCATCATTTCAAGAGTGCGGCGGCGCGCCCGCGCGCGGCATCCACGCCGGCAACGATGGCAATGCCGGCGAGAAAATAGGCGCCGGTGATCAGGATCGCCAGCCGGTGATCCCCCCCTGAAAGCCAGGTCACCACGCCATAGGTCAGCGGGCCGAGGATCGAGGAAAACTTCACCGCCAGCCCCCACAGCCCGAAAAATTCAGCCTGCCGCCCCGGCGGACTGAGGTAACCCACCAGCGCGCGGCCCGCGGACTGGCTGGAACCGAGACAGACCCCGACCATGTTCGCTGCCAGCCAGAACAACGCCGGCCCTTCGGCCGACCAGGCCAGCAGCACGGTGATGATCCAGCCGACCAGCGTCAGCACCATGGTGCGCACATGGCCGAGGCGGTCCTGCACATAACCGAAACCAAAGGCCCCGATTGCGGCCGTGACATTGACGACGAGGATCAGCAGCAGCGTGTCGCGGGTGGTGAAGCCCATTGCCTGCTGCGCATAAATCGCCGCCAGCGCAATCACCGTCTGGATGCCGGCCTGGCAGAAAACCAGGCACAGCAGAAAGCGCCGCAGGTCGCGATAACGGTGGGCGGTACGCAGGGTTTCGCGCAATTGCGCAAAAGCAGCGCGCACCGGCAGTCCGGTGCCGGGCTCGATTTTTACAAGCACGACCGCGCGTTCTTTCAGCAACAAAAACGTCGGCAGGACCGCCAGCGCAAAAATTGCCGCAGTGATCAGCATGGTCACCGGCACAAACACCGTCGCAGACTGGCCCTGCGCCTGCGCCCAGGTCACATAGGCAAGGCTGGCCCCCAGCGAAACCAGTCCGCCGAGATAACCGAGACTCCAGCCCCAGCCCGAAACCCGGCCCATGCCCTCCCCTTCGGCCAGTTCCGGCAGGAACGCGGCAATCAGGTTTTCACCGGTGCCGAAGAAAAAATTCGACAGGATGATCAGGCTGACGCCGGTGGCCACGTCACCACGGTCGGCCAGCGCCAGTCCGGCGGTAAAAGCCACGCAGCCCAGCGTGGTGAAAGCCAGCAGGCGTTTTTTCGCGGCGTGGGCATCGGCGTAGGCGCCGATCACCGGCGCCGTCAGCATCACCAGCGCATACGACACCGCCAGCGCGGCGGTCCATGCCAGTGTCGCCCACGGCGCATTGCCGGCGACTTCGGCAACAAAATAAGCGCTGAACACCGCGGTGATGACCACCGTGGTATAGCCGGAGTTGGCGAAGTCGTACATCGCCCATGCCCAGACTTCGCGCCGGCGTACGCCGGACGCGAGGCTGTTGCGCAAGGGCTCGGCGTTCCTAGTCACCGGTGACTTTATAACGGGCAGGCATGGCGCCTTGCATGGTAGCAGTCGGGCACGGTATCGCGGCGCGCCACTGCGCGCGCAATAACCGGTACAACCGTGGCGTCGCCCACAGCAACACCACTCCGAAATAAATCATCAGCAGGGTCAGCAGCATACTCATGGCACACCTCGCTTACTTGGCGCCTTCATGGCGCATTCATGGCTTCCGCAGCAAACACCTGCATAAGCCGTACCCGGATCCAGGCCGACAGGCGCGGAGAGACGGCGGACCAGCGGCATGCCGCGGCGCATGGCTGTCGAAGCCCGGACAACACCGGCGATTTCACGGCAAAACCGGCTGCCAATTATTGCCGTCTCTGCCGGGAGACAAAAAAAGCCAAACAAAACAACAGCTTGCTCAGGCCTGTTGGCGGATGTCGGGTTCCGGCGACAGTTTTGTCGCGAACAATCTTTTTAAGTATTTGTTTTTATTGATATTTTTATGCTGGCACGGTGTCTGCAATAGGTAGTGGCATCGATCCATGAGCACGCGACAGGCAATAAAAAAATCAGTGGAAAAAGTCACCGTCAACATCTAGCAAGGCGCGGATATCGAATCCTCCGCAGGGCAATACGCAACGAACCCCTGTTTTCCCCGGCGCAAGCCGGGGTTTTTTTGTACTCCTGTTTAGTACTTCCCGCCGCGCCTCAACCCGCTCAATCCGCCTCGTCGGTATCCGCATTTTTGACCACCACGCGGTTGCGTCCGCCCTGTTTGGCTTCGTACATCGCCTGGTCCGCGATGCGCACCAGGCCTTCGGCGGTTTCCTCCAATTTGCGACTGACCACGACACCGAATGAAGCGGTGATTGTGCCCAGCGACTCACCGCCGTAGGTCAGTTTGAGTCCGGCGATCTCCATGCGCATCGCCTCGGCACGCAGCAGCGCGATATCCTCGGTCGCCTCTGGCAGCACAACAACGAATTCCTCTCCACCATGGCGGGCTACGATGTCAGAGCCGCGCACCACGGTACGGATCGCATAGGTCACGTTTTTCAGCACCACGTCACCGGCCTCGTGGCCCCAGCGGTCGTTGATCTGTTTAAAATGGTCGATGTCCAGCAGTATCAACGCCAGCGGTGTTTGTTTGCGGCGCGCACGCATCAGTTCAGCGCCCAGCGCTTCCCACAGATAACGCCGGTTCGGCAGGCCGGTCAGCTGATCCGTTGCCGCCTGGTGATTGAGGCGGTGCATGGCTGCCCGCAGTTCACTGTCGCGAATCTGCAACTCCTGTGCCATCGCGTCCAGCGCCGAACCAAGCCGGGTCAACTCCTCCCGCCCCGCACCGAAGCCGGTGCGCGCAGACAAGTCGCCGGTGCGGATGCGGTCTGCGACGCCGAGCAGAGTACGGATACGGCGCAGCACCAGGATCTCCGCACCGAACCAGGCGACAATCATCAGCAGTATGGTGATCACCACGATGCCGGAAGTCGTACGCAGCAAGGCCGCATCCGCTTCCGCGAAAATCATGTTTGACGGCGTACTGACGATGACGCGCAGCGGCGCAATACCATCGGGATTCATGCCGACGTTTTCAACCGCATACAGGCGCGACACGCCATCCCGGTCCGTCGTGGCAAACAGGCTGTTGCCAGGCAGGGACAAGGCCTCGACTACACGCGGGTTCGGATACTTCTCACCGGGACGAGCCCCGACACCCGGGTATTGCGCGAGCACGACGTTGTTGCGGTCGAGGATGGTCATGACCCTTCCGAGACTTTGCCGCAAGCCCTCGCGACGTGATTCCCCCTGCTCGATAAAGGTTTCGATGTTCAGCCCCGCGAATACCACGGCCTGCAGGCGGCCGTCGGCATCCATCACCGGATACGCGAAATTGACTCCCGCTGATCCGGTCATGCGCCCGATCTGGTACTCACCTACGCTGAACTTGCCGCTCTGCGCCGCCATCCTGAAATGAAGGCGATCCTTGACATTGATTACCTCGCTGCTTTTGCTGATGATCGAACTGCAGAAAGTATCGCCGTTGGGCAGGATCAGTCCCATTGCCCGGTAAAGGCCGTTGCCGCCGGGCAACAGGCGGCGGAAATAACGATGGCACTCCATGCGATCAGCCAGTAGATGATCCGCCTGGCCGCCGATCGCAATCAGCAACTGGTGGGCGCTTTCGAGCAGTTGTTCCGGGCGTTTGGCGGTCAGTTCCGCGATCAGCCGCAGTTCCTGCTGTTCGCTGCGCTCGGCGGCAGCGCGCTGCATGATGCTGCTGTAAATCGCCAATGCCAGAAGCGGCAACGCCGATGCGATCACCAGGAGGGCAATGCGGGCGCGGGCGCTGAGATTTATCAAGATGGCGGCGTTTTTTCTGTGGTTCAGCGAACGACGACGAAGGTTAACAATCCCGACCTGCCGAGTCCAGCGGATCAATCGGGGTCTGCGGCGCAACCGCCAGCAGTTGCTCCAGGTACGCCCCGTGCGCGAACAACGCCTCCTCGCCGCGCGGTTTGCCGACAATCTGCAGGCCGACCGGCAATCCGCCGCGGGTAAAACCTCCGGGTATTGCCAGTACCGGACAGGCGGTCATGGTCAGCGCATAGGTCAACACCAGCCAGCCCATATAGCCGTCAAATGCAACACCATCCCAGCGCGCGGGATAACGCCAGTCGACATCAAACGGCGGGCACAGCGTTGCCGGGCAAATCAGCGCATCGTATTGCTCAAAAAATGCTGCGGCACGACGGATGATTTCGCCCTGCACAATCTCGGCGGCGACGACATCGGTCAACTGTAGTCCAAGACCGAATTCGGCGTTCTCCACGACCTCCGGTTTCAGCAGATGACGGTACTGCGCCAGCAACGGCGCGACGCGGGCGATGTACACCGCACCACGCAAGGTCAGGAAATTTTTGCCGGCTTCGTTAAGCTCTGGATGCGCGTGTTCGACCGTAACGCCGTCGGCCGCGAGTTTTGCGGCAAGGGCATCAATGACATTCCTCACCTCGCGATCAACGACCGGCGCCACTCCAAGGTCGGCGCTGACCGCCACGCGCAGTGGTTTCTCCGGCCGTGCCGCGGCCTGCGCAAACGACGGCAGCGGCCCCTGCGGCGACAGCGGATCGCGCGCATCAAATCCGGCTTCGGCATCAAACATCAACGCGACGTCTGCCACGGTGCGCGCCATCGGTCCTTCGACCGACAGCGGATTGAACGGTTGCTTCTGGATGCGCGCCACCATGCCCGGGCTGGGGCGCAGACCACTCACCGAACAGAATGCCGCGGGGGTGCGGATACTGCCGCCGAAATCGTTTCCCGTCGCAAGCCACACCTGCCCGGCAGCCAGCGCCGCGGCACTGCCACCGGAGGAACCACTTGCACTTTTACTCACATCCCAGGGATTACGCGTCGCGCCGAACACGTCGTTGAAGGTATTACCACCGGCAGCGAATTCAGGAAGATTCGTTTTGCCGATGACGATGGCACCATGGGCCTCGAGCCGGCGCACCACCGGGTCGGAGGCCGGCGCGATGCGGTTTTCAAACACGCGCGACCCGGAGGTGCAGCGCACGCCTTCGACATCGGTATTGTCCTTGACCGCGATCGGCAGGCCATGGAGGAATCCTGCCGGAACATCGGCGCGCCGCTGCTGCATCAACCGCTGCGCCTGCGTCCGTGCGCGGTCGAAACACAGCGTAACCATGGCATTGATGCGCGGATTGGTTTCGGCGATACGCGCTTCGGCGGCATCGATCAATTCCAGCGGCGAGACCTCGCCCGTTTTCAGCCGTGCCACTGCTTCGGTGGCAGTCCATTTTATGAATTCGTGCACCGTGCTCCTCCCCGCATGCGTCGGCTGCATACACCGGCCGCAGATGCCGGCTCATGTGCCAACTTCATTCACAGTATAGCGGTCGGGAGCGCCGCGAACGTGATAGGCTTTCGCTCCCCGCAGCACCCCGAATAAAACAGTACAGGAACGCACTCCCATGACGGCCAAATCCGCCACCCGCCCGCTGCTGCAGACCGGCGCGCAAATTCTCGTCGATTCATTGATCACCCATGGCGCCAACATCGGCTTTGGTGTGCCCGGCGAATCCTATCTTGCGGTGCTGGATGCGATGCACGACGTCGAAGACAAATTCAAATTTATCATCTGCCGCCAGGAAGGCGGCGCGGCGAACATGGCCGATGCCCACGGCAAACTCACCGGCGAACCCGGACTCTGTTTTGTCACGCGCGGACCGGGCGCAACCAACGCCTCCATCGGCGTGCACACCGCGTTCCAGGATTCGACGCCGCTGATCCTGTTCATCGGCCAGATTCACAGTCGTTATACCGAGCGCGAATCCTTCCAGGAAATCGACTACCGCCGCATGTTCGGGCCGATGGCGAAATGGGTGGCTAGCATCGACCATGCCGACCGCGTGCAGGAAATGGTCAGCCACGCCTACCATATCGCCACCTCCGGCCGTCCGGGCCCGGTGGTGCTGGCGCTGCCGGAGGACATGCAGGACGAGGAAGCCACGGTAAAAACCGTGGCGCGTTACCAGCGCGTTGCCGCGCATCCGGGCGACGCCGACATGCACAAGCTGCGCGACATGCTGTCAAAAGCCAAAAAGCCCCTGGTGATACTCGGCGGCGCGGGCTGGAACAAAAAAGGCTGCGAGGATTTTCTTGCCTTCGCCACCGCCTACGATCTGCCGGTGGCGTGCTCGTACCGCGCGCAGGACATGATCGACAACCGCGACCGCCACTATGTCGGCGACGTGGCCGTGGGTCTGAACCCCGCGCTGGCCAAACGCATAGCCGAGTCCGACCTGCTGATCGCCATCGGCTCGCGGCTCGGCGAGTGGACCACGGTCAATTACACGATGTTCGATATCCCGCGCCCGAAGCAGCCCTTTGTCCACATCTATCCCGGCGCCGAAGAACTGGGCCGTGTGTATCAGGCCGATCTGCTGATCAACGCCGGCATGCCGGAATTCGCCGCCGCCGCGAGGAAACTGCCGCCGCTGAAGCCCGCCTGGAGCGAATGGACCAGTGCCGCGCGCGCCGATCTCGACGCCTGGCAGAAACCGGTCAAAGTGCCGGGTGCGGTCAACATGAGCGAAATCGTCAATTGGCTGAACCGGCGACTGCCGCCGGAATCGATCCTCAGCAACGGCGCCGGCAATTTCTCGCTGTGGGTGCACCGCTTCTACCGCTACGGCGGTTTCCGCACCCAGCTCGGTCCCACCAGCGGCGCCATGGGCTACGGTGTGCCGGCAGGCGTGGGCGCCAAGCTCGTTTACCCCAAACGGCCGGTCATCGCTTTTGCCGGTGACGGCGACTTCCTGATGACCGGACAGGAACTGGCCACTGCGGCCCAGTACGGTGCGCGCGTGATTTTCATCGTCGTCAACAACGGCATGTACGGCACCATCCGCATGCACCAGGAACGCCATTACCCGGATCGCGTCAGCGGCACCATGCTGAAAAACCCGGACTTCGCCGCGCTCGCCCGCGCCTATGGCCTGCATGGCGAAACCGTCGAAGCCACCGCTGATTTTGAAGCTGCCTTCGAACGCGCATGGTCCGCCAAAACCGCTGCACTGATCGAAGTACGCGTCGATCCGGACGCCATATCACCGCGCACCACGCTGTCGGCAGTCACCGCCGAAGCGAAAAAAGCTAAAAAAGGCTGAGGCAATCACCATGGCGCTGTTCCTGAATGAAGATGATGTCCAGCAACTGATCACCATGCCGCTGGCACTGGAACAGGTTGAACGCGCACTGAAGGACCGTGCGCTGGGCCGTGCCGTCGACATGCCGCGCGCACGCATCCAGACCGCCGCCGGCATCCAGCATGTGCTGCAGGCCTGTGCGCCGGAGCTGGGTTACATCGGTTTCAAATATTATTTTTCACCGCCCGGAAAACGTGGCGCCAGCTACGTGCACCTGATCAACATGCAGACCGGAAAACTGGAGGCGATCATTGAAGCCGTGCTGCTCGGCATGACACGCACCGGCGCGGCCAGCGGCGTGGCATCAAAACACCTCGCCAATCCCGGGGCATCGGTGCTGGCGCAGCTGGGCGCGGGTTACCAGGGCATGGGCCAGCTTGAGGCCGTGGTGCGCGCGCTCAACATCCGCGAAGCCCGCGTCTACGCACGCACCCGCGACAAACTCGAAGCCTGGTGCAAAAAAATGGGCGCGCAGCTCGGCATCCCGGTCATGCCGGCCACTTCCGGCGCCGAGGCGATCAAAGGCGCGCATGTGGTCAACATCATGACCAAATCGGCAACACCGGTGATTGACGGCGACTGGCTGCAACCGGGACAACATGTCAATGCGGCGGGATCCAATGCCCTGTCGCGCAGCGAGATCGATGCCAAAACCGTCGCACGCTGCAAACTGATCACCGTCGAGTCGCGCGGCACCGCGCGCAACGAATGCGGCGACCTGATCGCCGCGGTTGAAACCGGCAAGTTAAGCTGGGACACGCTGCCGGAAATCGGCGAAGTGCTGGTGGGCAAAGCGGCCGGCCGCGCAACAAAGGACGACATCACGCTGTACGAATCCCATGGCATGGGCATCCAGGACATCTATACCGCGGCGAAACTGGTCGAACTTGCGCGTAATCGCAAAGTCGGCACCGAACTGGCCATGTAATTATAAGTATTTGATTTTATTAATATTCTTAATAGTCCTTTATGACAACCTCAAATGATGTGATCGGCTTTGCCGGCATCGGCGCCATGGGCACACCGATGGCTGGCAATCTCGCGCGTGCCGGCTACAAACTGCTGGTGTACGACCTTGATGCCACGCGCACCGCGGCGCTGGCCGCCATACAGGGCGTAACGGTTGCCAAGAATCTCGCTGAACTCGGTGCCGCCGCCAACATCATCATCACCATGCTGCCCGACGGCAAAGCCGTGCGCACGGCGCTGTGCGGCAAGGACGACGGCTTCAAAGACTGCCTGCTGGAGCGTGCGCAAAAGAATGCACTGGTCATCGACATGAGTTCATCGTCGCCGATGGGAACACGCGAACTCGGTGAAGTACTGAACAAGCGCGGCCTGCAGTTCATCGACGCGCCGGTTTCAAACGGCGTCAAAGGCGCAGTCGCTGCAACGCTGTCGATCATGGTCGGCGGCGACCGTGCCATTTTTGAACGCGTCAAACCGATTCTGGAAAAAATGGGCAGCCAGATTTATTACGCCGGCCCGCTCGGTGCCGGCCATGCGATCAAGGCGCTCAACAACTATGTCTCCGCCGCCGGGCTGATCGCCGCCTGCGAAGCAATGCATGCCGGCCAGGCCTTCGGCATCGATCCGAACGTGGTGGTCGACATCATCAACACATCGAGCGGCATGAACAACACCACCAAAAACAAGTGCAAGCAGTACATGATTTCCGGCGCCTACAATGCCGGCTTCTCCACCGGCCTTATGGCCAAGGATGTGCGCACAGCCCTGGAAATTGCACAGGCCATGCAGACCTCGACCCTGTTTGCAAAACCGACGGCCGAAGTGTGGAATGCGATGGAACAAAAACTGGGTTTCCTCTCCGATCATACGGAGATGCACAAATTCCTCGTCAAAGCGAAGTACTGATGCCATGAACATCTGGCGCGGCCCGCACGATGCAGCATGGGAAACCGTCCAGCAGGAATTGAGTGCAACGTACCTGACCGACGGCCTGCCGCTGGTGCCGCCGGATGCCCAACGTGTAGCCGCAATGCTCGCGCACAACGGCTACCAGCCCGAAGAAGAAATCGCCGTGCTGCCGCCGGGATTCGAAACCGCCACCGCCGGCGACATTGCCATCTGCGCAGTGATGGCCGGCTGCAAAACGGAATACCTGCCGGTGCTGATCGCAGCAACCCAAGCGCTTTCCGACATGGATTTCAACCTGGTCGGCATCGCCACCACCACCGGATCCGCAGCGCCGGCCTACATCGTCAACGGCCCGATCGCAGCACGGATCGGACTCAACGCCGGGAACAACCTGCTCGGTTCCGGACACCGCGCCAACGCCACCATCGGCCGCGCCATGACCCTGATCCTGCAAAACATCGGCGGCGCAAAACCCGGTGAAGTCGACATGGCGACACTGGGCCAGCCGGCAAAATACGCCTGCTGTTTCGCCGAGAACGTCGTCGACAGTCCGTGGCCGCCGCTGCACGTCGAGCGCGGGTTTGCCGCCGACGCAAACGTGGTCACCGTCGTCGGCATCGCCGGCACCGTCGAGGTCAACGATTCCGACAGCCAGGATGCCGGCGGCCTGGCGCAGACCTTCGCACAATCCATGCTGATCGCGGGTGTCGCGGGCGGCGCAGGATTGCTGGGCGGTGGCGAGCCGCTGTGCATCCTGCCGCCGGAATGGGCGGCACAGTTTCACAACGACGGCCTCAGCAAGCAACAGGCCAAAGCTGCGATCTGGGAACGTGCAACGCTGTCCGTGGAAAAACTTGCGCCGGCGATGCGTTCGCGCCGCATGGCGGCCAGTGCCGATCCTGCAGCAGGCATCATCCGTGTCGCGGAAAAAGCCGACGATCTGATGATCGTGGTCGCCGGCGGCGTCGGCCGCAAAGCCGCCTACGCGCCGACCTG
>CAMBCD010000009.1 GCA_945863085.1 Bordetella parapertussis | reverse complement strand
GACGAGTCGGGCATGATGGTGTCGTACATCCAGTCCAACTTCGCCGGCTTCGGCTCCGGCGTCGTGGTTCCGGGAACCGGCATCAGCCTGCAGAATCGCGGTTATGGTTTCAGCCTGAAACCCGGCCATGCCAACATCGTCGCCCCGCGCAAACGCCCGTTCCAGACCATCATCCCGGGATTCCTCACCAAAAACGGCAAGCCGCTGATGAGCTTCGGCGTGATGGGCGGTTCAATGCAGGCCCAGGGCCACATGCAGGTGGTCTCGCGCATGGTCGACTACGGTCAGAATCCGCAGGCGGCCGCCGATGCGCCGCGCTGGCGCATCGACACCGGCCTCAAGGTCGGCATTGAACACGGCGTATCTGCAGACACCATCGCCGATCTGCGGGGACGCGGTCACGACATGCCGCAGGCTGACCGCTGGTCCACCGATTTCGGCCGCGCCCAGCTGATCTACAAAATGGAGGACGGTTATTTTGCCGCCTCCGAACGCCGCACTGACGGCCAGGCCGTCGGCTACTAGCCGTCCGGCCGGGAGAAACCCATGAAATACAGCCTCGGGGAACGCAAGGTCGTCTGCAAGGGTGATTACTGGATCGCACCCAACGCCATCGTCATCGGCAGCGTGGTCCTTGAAAACAACGCCAGCATCTGGTGGAACTGCGTGCTGCGCGCCGACAACGAAACGCTGACCATCGGCGAAAATTCCCAGGTGCAGGACGGCTCGGTGCTGCATGCCGACCCCGGCTTTCCGCTGACGCTCGGGAAAAACGTCAGTGTCGGCCACATGGCCATGCTGCACGGCTGCACCATCGGCGAAGGCAGCCTCGTCGGCATCAACGCGGTGATCCTCAACGGCGCGAAAATCGGCAAAAACTGCCTGATCGGCGCCGGAGCCTTCGTCGGCGAAGGCAAGGAAATTCCCGACGGATCCCTGGTGCTGGGCGCACCGGGCAAGGTGGTGCGCCAGTTGTCCCCGGAGCAGATCCAGAACATCAATCGCATCGCCGACCATTACGTGCAAAACTTCAAGCGCTACCGCAGTGAACTGAAACCCGATGAATCCTGAACATCCTGAAAATTAAGCAACAGGAGTGCGTACATGGCTGACATGACGAAATTCGGATTCAGGATCAGGACGCGCGGCGGCATGGTAGTGGAAAACCTGGTGGTGCAGGCGCGCGACCGGGAAGAGGCCGAAACCCGGATCCGCCAGATCTACCAGCATTGCGAAATCCTCGACTGCAACACCCTGACCCCGGACAGCCGCGGCGACGGCGTCGATCTGGAAAGCATGATCTCGCTGATCAGCAAACAGGAAGAACCGCGCTAGCCGGTCGGGCCGGCAATTACAGCTGACTAAGTACCGGCGCGCCGCGTCTGCACCAGTTTCAGGCTGGCGGCCACGCCTCGCTGCACCGTCGTCTCCTGCTTCACAGTCAGCGCCGCAGTTAACGCAGTCCGCGCGCCAGGCGGCGGCGTCCGCGCTCCGGGTTTCGCCTCACGCCCGGCAAGACGGATAAAACCGGTCGCCATCAATTCATCCAGCAGCGCGGTGTAATCGCGCGCACCGCGGCTCGCCGGTGCGTGCTCGAACACATCCTGGCTGGACGCCGGACTCTCGGCGATGCTGACGTTCTCGGCAATACGCGTGGCACAGACTTCATCGCCGTAACGTGCCCGCAACTGGCGCTCGATATCCGCCGACATGCGGCGCCTCGGGTCATAACGGGTGATCAGGTAACGCCGCGGCACACGCCGCTTCAACACCTGCTCCAGCGCTTTCAGCGTGCGTTCCATCTGTACGGCACCCTTCATCGCCAGGTAGTCCGTCGATATCGGGATGATCACGCCGTCGGCGGCAAACACGCTGCCCAGTGACAACACGCCCAGCATCGGGCAGGCATCCATCAGCACCGGACGCTCCGCAGGTTCGCGGTCCAGTGCAGCCGCCAGCCGGCCGAGCACTGCAGGCCCCTTGCCGAACTGGCTGTCGACTTTTGACAACTCGATATGTGAAGGCACCAGTTTCCAGCCATTGCGCGTGCCGCAGGTCAGTGAAGCCAATGGCGTGCCGTGCGCATAAAGGCCATAAATACTGGCTTCGGCGCGCGGCACCGCGACACCGCAGACACTGGAGAGATGGGCCTGCGGGTCCAGATCAATCACCAGTGGATCAACACCACGCCGCGCCAGCAGGCCGGCGAGGTTCAGCGTCGTCGTCGTTTTGCCGACGCCGCCCTTCTGATTGAATACAGCGATACGCGCCACTGGAACCTCCGCAAGGCTGCGGCTGCACTGCCCGCATGGGGCCGGTCATTTTGCGCGGGCAATCAGCATGTTGGCAATACTTCATGCGATTCATGATGAACACTCCGGCACAAACATCTGGCAGGAAGGAACTATGCCCCGGCGCAGATTCGGCGCATACACCCCGCACAGGCAGTTAATAGTCATTAAAAACAGATACTTAAGAAGTTGATGCCAACTCTGCCAACTCTCACCCCAGCGCTCATGCAGTGCATTGCCTGACGGGGCCTCCGTGCCGCGGCAGCGTATCCGCAACGGCAAAGCTGCGGCCACGGAAAAACCGTGACAAATTACCGGCCGCACGCACGTGCCGACAACAGCAACGCGTCACGCCGATCACAGCCACCAATGGCGACTGTTGCTGAATTCGGTTATTCTCCAAGCCAAAATTTACAGGGGAATTCGAAATGGCTTTTTATGCGTTTTATGTCATTGCAGCCATCGTATTGATTCTGCATTTTACGGGCTGGCTGAAGCGCAACCGGCTCGAATGGCTGGTCCTGGTCATGGCCATCGCTGTTTTTCCCGTCGTCATTTTCCTGCGCTAACAAATCCAGCGCAGAGCATTTTTGCGCGAGTTCTCCTTCTGCCAGCGCAGAGCATTTTTACGCGAGTCCCCCTTCTGCCAGCGCAGAGCATTTTTGCGCGAGTCCCCCTTCTGCCAGCGCAAAGCACTTTTGCGCGAGTCCCCCTTCTGCCGCGCAGAGTACTTTTAAGCCAAACCATCTTCCGCATCATTTCGCCAGCAGACTGATCCCACTGGCCAGCAGCATCACCGCCAGAATTTTCGAGAACGTCTCGGCATTCACCCGGTTGCCGAGGCGTTCACCGACCACGGTCCCCGCCCACATCAGCGGCAGCAGCGCGACAAACAGCAGCAGCGTCTTCGCATCGTAAAACCCGGCCCAGGCGTAGCCGCCAATGCGGGCAATCATTTCGGTAAACCACAGGGCCGCCACCGTCGCGCGAAAGCCGGCACGTCCGATGCCCCGGGCGTTGATGTAAATAACCACGAGTGTGCCGCCACCACCGCCGAACAGGGTGTCAAAAAAACTGCCGAAAAAACCCACCGGCATCGCCCAACGCTGTGAACAGCGCAACTGCGGCAAACCAAGTGCGCTGACCGCCAGCATGTAACAGGCATAACACACCAGGAACGAGCCGAGCATCAGCACCAGCATGCGGTTGTCGAGACTGGCGAAGAGCCACAACCCGACAAGGGCGCCGATGATGGTCGGCGGCACCAGCAGGCGCAGCTCGGACCACACCACCTCGCGCCGGTCGCGGATGACCAGGATCACGAACAAGACGAACACCAGCAGGCTGCACAAGGGGACAGCGAGCTGCAGCGGGATCACGAAGGCCAGCAGCGGCACGGCGATCATGCCGGCGCCGAAGCCCGACATGCCACGCACGACAAAGGCGAGGAAAAAAACCGCCACGATCCACGCCAGCTGGAATACGCTCAGATCAAGCATCGCTTATTTGAGCACCTTACTTGAACACCAGCGCCGCGCCGCTGACCAGCAGAACCACACCCACTGCACGGTTGAACGCTACCGGGTCGAAACGGCGCACCACGCGTGCGCCCAGCCATGAACCGATGACCACCATCGGCAGCGCCGCCGCCAGCAACAACAGCACATGCCCGTCATAAAAGCCCAGCGCAGCATATCCGGCGATACGGGTCAGTCCCTGGATCAGCATCACGGTGGTGATGGTCACGCGAAAGGCGTCCCTGGCAAGGCGCGCTGAATTCAGGTAAATCACGTATACCGGCCCCGCCGCACCACCGAACAACGACCCGATGGTGCCTGCGGCGATACTCGTCACCGCCGCCACCGGCAACATCCAGCGCTGCGGTATCTCTGGTGTACGTCCGGCAAAAACCATCACGTACAGCGCATACAGCACGACAAACACGCCGAGCGCCCGCGCCAGCGGCTGCGGATCAAACAGTGTCAGCAGGTAGAGGCCGAGAAATACGCCAACCAGGCTGCCGGGCACGAGGCGCCAGAGCTCGCGCCAGGCGATATGACGCCAGTCAGTGATGCCCTGCCCGATCGAGGACAACATGTTGAGCACGGTCACCACCGGCACGGTCACCTGCAAGGGAAATACCCGCGCCAGCATCGGCACCGCGATCGCCCCGCCGCCGAATCCGGCTCCCCCGCGTACCGCAAACGCCAGCGTAACCACGGCCACACAAAACAACATCTGCAGAACATTCAATGACTCCATCAGGCCTCCCCGCGTTCTGCGCGCCGCGCCGCATGCAGCGCAAGGAAAATAACCACCACCATCACCGCCATCGTGCCGTAGGTCCAGGCATAACTGCCGAGCCCCTTGTAGACCAGGGTGAACGCCGTGGGTCCCGCCAGGATGCCGCCGAAATTCCACACCATGGCGCCACCGGTCGCGATGCTGACCTGCCCCGGCGGACTGCGGCGCGCGACTTCCGCGGTATACAGGCCGTTCCAGCCGATGGCCGTCGCTCCGAACACAGCGAACAACAGCGCAGTCAGCGGCACCGGCCAATCCGGCTGGAGAAACGCGATGACGGCACAACACAGCAACATGCCGCAGGTCAGCCATTGCAGCACGCGCAGGCTGTCACCACTGCGGTCGGCCAGCCAGCCCCAGGCGATACGGCCGAGCACGCCGAAAATCTGCGCCACCGACAGCATCAACCCGGCCTCGATCAGCGTGTATTCCGCCTCCTCGACCAGCATGATCACCGTGAACGTGCTGACACAGAGCTGGACAAAGGCCATGCCGAATGCTGCGACACCCAGCCAGCGCAATGCGGGCAGCCGCCACACCAGCCGCACCCCTTCAAACACCCGCGCCCGCACCGGCAGATCGGAGCGCCGGTCATCGTCCCAGCGGCTGCGCAGCGGCTGCATCGCCAGCATTGTCGCCAGCGCCGACGCCAGCACCAGGGCCAAAGCCCAGCGCCAGCCCCAGGTCAGCGTGATCGCCGGCGCAAGCAGCGCCATCAGCGCCCAGGCCAGCGGCACACCCGTCTGTTTCAGTGAAAAAATGAAATTGCGGTGCTGCGGCGGACTGAAACGGAACAGCAGGTGCGCCGCCGCCGGCAAATTGATGCTCATCGCAATGCCGATGAACACCGAAGTCACCACCAGCGCGGCGATGCTGGAATGAAACCCGACGGCCATCGCCACCACGCAGCAGGCCATGCCGATCTGCGTGGTGCGACAGCCGCCGTAACGCGCAACCATCCAGGTAAACAGCATCGAACCGAGCAGCGCCGCGCCATAAATCAGGCTCATCTGGTAACCGATCAGCGACACCTCCACGCCGAGCGTGCGCGCAAGCTCCGGGGCGATCACCGGAAACACTGCCGCACCCATCGCGCCGGCCACTTGCGCCGCCGTCGTGGCCGCGACCACCGCAACCACCGGATTGACCCCGCTCACGCCATCACCCGCGCTTCCGCCACCGAACGCCAGGCAGCCAGCACCACGGCCACGCCCGTCAGCGCGACCAGCGCAACACCGCCATAGGTGGCCACGTAACTGCCCGTGAACTGGTAGGCGGTCGCGAACAGCGAGGGGCCTGCGAGGATGCCGGCAAAAACCCACATCATCATGCCGCCGGTGACGACGCTGACCATGCCCTGCGGACTGAACCGAGCAATCTGCGCATGCATGATGCCGTTCCAGCCATACGCCACCAGCCCGAATATCGAGTAGAACACCGCCAGCACCGCGACTGGCCAGCCTGACGGCAACAACAGGACCAGCGCGCAGCACAGACCGGCGGTCAGGTTGGTGAACAGCAGCACGGCGACCGCATTGCCCACGTGATCCGCCACCCAGCCGAAAACCATGCGCCCGCACATGCCCGAGATCTGCACCAGCGACAGCATCACGCCGGCGGCAACGAGGCTGTAGCCGGCTTCCTGCACCAGAAGGTTGACCGTGAACGATCCCAGGCACAGTTGCACGAACGAAAAGAAAAAAGCAGCGATGGACAGATAACGCAGGGTCGGATAACGCCACAACACCTGCATGCCGGTAAAAGCACCGGTCTTCGCCGCCGCGCCAGGATCGCGGTCATCATCCCAGTGCTCGCGGAACCGGCCCAGCCACAGCGCGCAGGCCGTGGAATATGCCAGCACGAGCAGCATCGACGAACGCCAGCCGAAGGTCACCGTCAGCAACGGCGCGGCCAGCGCAATCATCGCCCAGCCCAGGGGCACGCCCGCCTGCTTGATCGAATAGACAAGGTTGCGGTTCTGCGGTGCGCCAAAACGGAACAGCAGGTGTGCGGCGCCAGCCGCCGCCAGTGCATTGCTCGCGCCGATGAAGGCGGCTGCAAGCGGCATCAGCCACAGCTGCCCGGTCAGCGCGAAGACCATGCCGGCAGCGGCGAGCCAGCACGCCCACTGCATCGAGCGGCAGGCACCCCAGCGCAGCACGATGGTACCGACCACGCTTGATGCCAGCAGCGCGGCGCCGAAGAGCAGGCTGATCTGGTAACCCACAACCGAGGCATCGACGCCAAGCATCAGGGCCAGTTGCGGCGCGATCACCGGAAAAATCGCGATGCCCATGGCCGACGCCACCTGGGACAGCGTCGCGGCAACCAGCACGACTGTCAGGGAAGGCGGAACAGCCGTCACGCTTTTTCCGGCGGCGTCGCGCGCCGCGCAACCGCGAGCAGTGCCAGCGCAATCAATGAAGTCATCGTCATCAACAGGAAGGTCTGCGAGTAACTCTGTATCACGCCATAGACCAGCGCAAACAGCGCCGGCCCGATCAGCACTCCGGCAAACACAAAAAAAGTCGTTCCCGCAGCGACCATGCTCACCAGCCCGGGAGGACTCAGCCGGGCGCCTTCGGCATGGAATACCCCGTTCCATCCCAGCGAACTTGCACCCATGATAAAAAATACAATATAAATCAATGGCTTGTTGTTCATGTCCATGAACACCATGGCGAGGATGGAAGTCGTGGCGACGACGCAGATGATCGCCAGCACGGCAATACTGCTGCGCAGCCGGTCGGCCAGCCAGCCCCAGCATATCCGCGCCACCGAGCCGCCGACCTGAACCACCGAGAACAGTACGCCCGCCTCGATCAGACCCAGATTTTTTTCAGCGACAAGATAGATCACGGTAAAACTCATCACGCAGCGCTGGACCGCTGAAAACATCATCGCCACCAGCGAAATCCAGCGCAGGCCCGGCGATCGCATCACCAGCGGCACGCCACCGAAGGCGGAATGTTTTTCCTTGCCGGCGGCACCGCGATCGGCGTCCCATCGTTCCCGGTACGGCTGGATCAGCACCAGTACGATCAGCGCAAATATCCCTATTGCAAGCAGGGACCACTGATAACCGAATTTCACCGCGACCAGAGGCGCCGTCAGCGACATGATCACGCCACCGACCGGCACCCCGGTCTGCTTGATCGAAAACATCAGGTTGCGGCGGGCTCCCGGCGTATGCGACACCAGCATGTGCGCCGCCGCCGGATTGACCATGCCGGCAGCAGCGCCAATCGCCAGCGAACCCAGCGCAATCGCCGCCACGCTCGGTATGGCAAACAGCAGCATGCCGATCATGCAGCACAGCATGGCGATCTGCGTGGAACGCGCCGCGCCATAACGCAGCACCGCATTGCCGCCGAAAATCGTTGCCAGCGTCGCCGCGCCGAAAGTCAGACTGACCTGATAGCCGATCAGCACCGGGCTGACGCCAAGCACCTCGGCGAGCTTGGGCGCGATCGTCGGCAGGATTACATTGGACATCGCGACAATCATTTGCGTCGCGGTCGCGATCGCAACGATGGCCCAGGGGCCGGGCATGACAACGGCTTTGTTCAAGACGGTTCTTTTTTCTTGTGATGCAGGCAAATCCGCGCTGCGCGAGTCAGTGCATTGTGGTGACTGTGGCAATACGACGCAAGACGCATTTTCACGATGCGGTCCTGCGCGAATACAGGGCGACAACCGGGGCCACAACAATGGCTGCCTGATACAAGGCTGATACAAGGGGGTGATACAAGCTTGAAATTGCGTTTAAACAACGTTGACATGTCAGACATCATTTACTAAGATTTCAGCAGCATGACCGCCGCAACCGCCAAAACCATCCCGCTGCTCAGCGACCGCGCCTACGAGCGCATCAAACACGACATCATCTGCTGCCTGTACGCCCCGGGCACGGAAATCTCCGAAGCCCAGCTCTGCGCGCAGTACAAACTGGGCAAGGCGCCCGTACGCATGGCCCTGTCGCGGCTGGCGCATGACGGCCTGGTGCGCGCCATACCCCGCCGCGGCTACATGGTGACCCCGGTCACGCTGCAGGACATCCATGATGTGTTCGAGCTGCGGCTGATGCTGGAACCGGTCGCGGCGCGCATGGCGGCAGGCCGCGTCGACGCGCAGCGCCTGCGCATGCTCGACGACATCTGCCGCGAGGGATACCAGACCGGAAACGCCAAAAGCACGGCGCGCTTTCTCGATGCCAACAAGGCTTTTCACGTCACCATCGCACAAGCCGCGGGCAATGCGCGGCTGGCCGGCGCCATAGAACAGCTGCTCGACGAAATGACCCGCCTGTTGCACCTCGGTCTCGGCTCACGCAACCGCAGCCAGGAAATGCAGCATGAACACCGCACACTGGTCAAAGCCCTCGGTCGCGGCGACGGCGACACCGCGGCAAACATCTGCCGTGAACAGATCGAAGCGGCGCGCAGCATGGTGCTCGGCGCGATACTCGCCAGCAAGTCAGTGATGAACCTGCCGATCACGGCCGACAGCAAATGAACACCCAATCGCTTAATCCATCCCTGGTCCGCCTCATCGAACGCATGGACGCCGCCGTGACCGCGCCCGCCGATGACCTTCCCCCGCTGGTGACGGCAGCGCTCGCTGAATCCGTGGCACAGCCGGACTGGCTGACGCCGGAACAGTGCCGTGCCAGCCACGACCATTACACGCGCCACGTACTCCACGGCGACCCCGACGGTCGTTACACCATCGTCGCCATTGTCTGGGGCGCGCGCCAGCGCAGCCCCATCCACGCCCACCATACCTGGTGCGGGGTCGGCGTCTACCGCGGCAGAATCAACGAAGCGCTGTACCAGGAGAATGCCGACGGTGGTTCTCCCGTGTTGTCAAACATCGCCGTGCGCGGTGCCGGCACCCTGAGCTTCGACCAGCCGAACGACGGCATCCACCGCATCGCCAACAACGAATCCGATCCGGCGGTGTCCATCCACATCTACGGCGTGGACCGCGCGCGGATCACCACCGGCGTCAATCGCGTGCTGGGATGGGCGTGAGCACTTAAAAACCGGATAATCAAAAGGCGGCGCGCCGTTCGCGGCCCGCCACCGTTGCAGTTAAACAACGCGCATTTAAATCAAGATCAGACTGGAGAACGGCATGAAAGCAGTAGTACTGCGGGAACACGGCGGCCTGGACAAACTGGAATACGTGACGGATTTTCCCGATCCGTCAGTCATCGAAGGCCATGTGGTGATCCGCGTCGGCGCGACCTCGTTCAACTACCACGATGTGTTCACGGTGCGCGGCATGCCCGGCATCAAGGTGCCCTTCCCGATGATCATCGGCCTCGACATCGCCGGTGAAATCCTCGAAGTCGGCGCCGGCGTTTCGGGCTGGAAAGCCGGCGACCGCGTGCTGGTCAATCCACTGAACCGGAAAAAAGGCCTGATGGGCGAAATGATGCACGGCGGACTGGCGGAGAAATGCCTGGTTGCCGCCGACCAGTTGATCAAGATGCCTGATGACGTCAGTTACGAACAGGCGGCCTCCCTGCCAGTCGCCTACGGCACCGCGCACCGCATGATCATCACCCACAACACCATCAAAAAAGGCGACAAGGTGCTGGTACTCGGCGCCAGCGGCGGCGTCGGCACCGGCTGCGTGCTGCTGGCCAAGATGCTGGGCGCGGAAGTCATCGCCTGCGCCTCCAGTGCGGACAAGATCCAGCGCCTCAAGGATCTCGGCGCCGACCATGTCATCAATTACAAGGAAACCGACTTCTCGAAGTGGGCGGTCGAAAAATTCGGCAAACCGCAACGGCGCAGTTATGAAGGCGGCGTCGACGTGGTGATCAACTTCACCGGCGGCGACACCTGGGCGCCGTCACTGAAATGCGTCAAACGCGGCGGCAAGATCCTGGTCTGCGGCGCCACCGCAGGTTACGACCCCAAGGAAGATTTGCGCTACGTGTGGAGTTTCGAAATCCAGATCATCGGCTCCAACAGCTTTTACGATGAAAACCTGAAAGCGCTGATGGACCTGATCCAGCAGGGCAAAATGAAGCCTGTGATCGACGAGGTGATGCCGCTGCAGGACGCCGCCAAGGGCCTGAAGCTGATCGAAGACCGCGAAGTCTTCGGCAAGGTCATCATCAAACCCTAGACGGCGCCGCCATTCTCTTCCATACCATCCGATGAGCATTCCCCGCCCCGAACCGCGCGGCTACCCGGGCAACCTCGGGCTGGCATTCGCCGCACACGCGCAGGCGGATCGTCCGGCCATTGTCGACCTGCGTGATGCAAGGCAGCCGCGCCCGGTGAGTTACCGCGAACTCGACGCCGCCTGCGACGCAGTCGCCCGCGGCTTGGTGCGCGCCGGCCTGCGTGCCGGCGACCGCATCGGCATCCTGTCGCTGAACCGTGCCGAGTTCGTGATGACCCTGCTCGGCGCGATGCGCGCCGGCGTGGTGCCGGTGCCGGTCAACATCAAACTCGCCGCCGACAGTGTCGCTTTCATCCTCGGTGATGCCGGTGCCCGGCTGGTTTTTGTCGAGCCGGCGCTGCGCCAGCTCTGCCCCGCCGGCATGCGCAGTGTCGTTTACGGTGAAAAAGGCCAGGCCGGTTTCGACAGCTTCCTCGATCCCGGAGCGTTCACCGCGTTTGAACCCGCTGCCGACTCGGTTGCGATCCAGCCCTACACCTCGGGCTCGACAGGTCGCCCGAAAGGCGTGCTGCTGACGCATTACGGCCAGAACTGGAGCCGGCGCATCCTCGCCCACACCCGGGGCACCACGGAACATGACGCGATACTCGTCGCCGCCCCGCTGTACCACAAGAACGCGCTGAATGCGATCAAGCAGGGACTGACCGCCGGCGCCATGCTGCCGCTGCTGCCGCAGTTCAACGTTGAACGTTATATCGCGGCCATCGGACACTACCGCTGCACGGTGATCTCGGGTGTGCCGACCATGATGTCGATGGTGCTCGCGCGCAGGGAACTGCTGGCCAATATCGACACCGGCGCGGTACGCACCATCATGATGGGTTCAGCCCCCTCCTCGCCGCAGCTGCTGCGTGAATTGAATGTGTATTTTCCCAACGCCGAGCCACTGGTGGTGTACGGCGTCACCGAAGGCGGCCCGGTGCCGCTGGGCCCGCATCCCGAAGGCCGCCCGCGGCCGGAAGGCTCGATCGGCGTGCCCTATCCGGGCACCGCAGCGCAATTGATCAACGGCCCCAGCGCCGATGAAGGCGAACTGATCGTCAAAAATCCCGGCATCCTCGCGGCGTACCACAACCTGCCGGAGGAAAGCGCCAAACGCATCCGCGACGGCTGGTACCACACCGGCGACGTGTGCCGGCGTGATGCCGACGGTTTTTACTTTTTTGTCGGCCGCACCGACGACATGTTTGTCTGCGGCGGCGAAAACATATTCCCGATCGAGGTCGAACGCCTGCTTGAGCGCCACCCCGCCGTGCACCAGGCTTATGTGATGCCCTTTGACCACGAACTGAAAGGCAAAGTACCCTATGCCTTTGTCGTGCTGCGCGCGGGCACCGGCGCCGGCGAGGAAGAACTGAAACAGTTCGCGCTCGCCAACGGGCCGGTCTACCAGCACCCGCGCCGGGTATTTTTCCTCGAACAACTGCCCCTGGCCGGCACCAACAAGGTCGACCAGCAGCGCTTGCGCGCACTGGCCACCGCCTGAATCCTGAAATCCATCCACCGGAGCATATTGCAATGTCTGAAGAAAAAGTCACCGTCGAAAAACTCCAGCAGCTGATCACGCGCGGGCCGTTCAACCAATGGCTCAACTTCACCGTGCTCAAATCCGACGACAGCGGTGTCGAGATCAAAGCCGGCTGGCGCGAGGAATGGGTGGTCAATCCCGAACGCCGCTACACCCACGGCGGCATCCTCGCCGCGATTGTTGATGTCGCCGCCGACTACGCCATCGCGGCTCAACTCGGCAAACCGGTGCCGACCATCGACATCCGCGTCGATTACCACAAGGCCGCGATGCCCGGTGATCTGACCGCCAAGGCGAAGGTGGTGCGCATGGGCAGCCAGTATTCAACCGCGGAAGCCTTTGTATATGACAAGGACGGTGCGCTGGTCGCCAGCGGCCGCGGCACCTACTTCACTGCACCACCCAAGTAAGCGGTGATGGGTAATGGGTGATTGGTAACTGGTAATCGGTAATTGGTAATTGGTAAATTTGGAGCAGTCTGTTTTCCCCGGCAACGCAGCGCATTAACCCATAACTCTTCACCCATTACCATTAACCAATCTCCAGTCACCAATTACCAGTCACCAAAATGCCCCAAGTCCTAGAAAGCCAGATCCACGCCCGCGCCCCCGCGCGCGGCTGGCGCTTCAATCTGGTGCTGCAGCGACTGGGGCTGGTCGCGGTCATCCTGCTGGTATGGTGGCTGCTGTCGCTGCGTGTGCCGCATTACGTGCTGCCCGGCCCGGGGCGGGTCTGGGAAGCGCTGGCACTGATCTCCGCCAACGGCAACCTGTGGCAGGACCTCGGCATCACACTGGGCCGCGTCAGCACCGGTTTCATACTGGCAACCCTGATCGGCCTGCCGCTGGGCATCATCTTCGGCGCCAACAAACGCCTGGGTGAATTCTTCGAGCCGATCATCCCGGTGATGAACACCGTGTCTTCGGCGATCTGGGCGACGTTCGCGATCATCTGGTTCGGCGTATCCAACGCGACCACGGTGTTCGTCGTGTTCATGACCGCGATGCCGCTGATCATCACCAACGTCTGGCAGGGCACCCGCACCGTCAACGCCGACTTCATCGAACTCGCCCATGTGCTGCGCATGCCGGCGCGCCGGGTGATGATCAAAATCTACCTGCCGACCATCCTGCCCTACTTCTTTTCCGGCGCACGCCTCGCCTTCGGATTCGGCTGGCGGGTGTCGCTGGTCGCCGAGACGCTGGGCTCCTCGAGCGGTGTAGGATACCGGCTGCGCCAGGCCGCCGACCTGATCCAGACCGACCAGGTGTTCGCGTGGACACTGACCCTGGTGGTGATGATGGCCATCCTCGAAATGGGCATCCTGCGCCCCCTGGAAAATTACCTGTTTCGCTGGAAAAAAGAGGCTGAATGATGAAACGCAGCACCAGCAAAGGCAGCGCCCCCAAACGCCTGATCGTCGCGATGACCGGCGCTTCCGGTTCGATCTACGGCATCCGCATCCTTGAACGCCTGCGCAATATCGGCGGCTGGGAATCACACCTCGTCGTATCCGAAGCCGGTGTGCTCAATGCCTTTCAGGAATACGGCATGGACCGCAAGGCCCTGCACAAACTCGCCGACGTCACGCACAACGTGCGCGACATCGGCGCCACCATCGCCAGCGGCTCCTTCATCACCGCCGGCATGGTCGTCGCACCCTGCTCGATGAAAACCCTGGCGGGCGTCGCACACGCCCTGTCCGACAACCTGATCACCCGCGCCGCCGATGTCATCCTCAAGGAACGCCGCCGCCTGGTGCTGCTGACCCGCGAAGCGCCGCTGAACCTCGCCCACATCCGCAACATGGAAGCGGTGACACTGATGGGCGGCGTGATTTTCCCGCCGGTGCCCGCCTTCTACAGCGGTGGCAAAACCATCGACGACCTGGTCAACCACACGGTCGGGCGAGTACTCGACCTGTTTGACGTCGAACACGAAACCATCAAACGCTGGGACGGCATCACCGGCCCGGCAGAAACTTCTACGGAAAACAAACGCAAATGAGCATGAAAATGAGCAAGCCCGCCTACGCCGACGACAATTTCCGCGGTTTTCTCGACCGCCTGCGCAGTGAAAAAGAACTCGTCGACATCAAACAACCGGTGGACAGCCGGCACATTGCAACCCTGGTCGACCAGGCCGACAAGGCGCTGCTGTTCCACAAGGTCATCGGTTACAACATGCCGGTGGTGTCCGGCATCATCCGTTCGCAGAAGCGCGCCATCATGTCCATGGGCTGCAACACCTATCCGGAAATCGAGTTTCGCCTGCAGAACGGCATCGAAAACCCGATCGCCCCCAAATACGTCGAAAAAACACCGCTGAAGGAAGTGATCAAACTGGGCAAGGACGTCGACCTGTTCAGCCTGCCGATTCCCATGTTCTCGGTGTACGACGGCGGCCCGATGATCACCGCCGGCATTACCATCGCCAAAGATCCGGAGTTCGGTCTCAATTCCGGCATCTACCGCTTCATGGTCAAGGAAAAAAACCTGACCGGCATCGACATCGTGACGCCGAACAACATGCGCCTCTTTGCGCAGCGCGCCTTTGAGGCGGGTAAACCGCTGCCGATTTCGATTTCCATCGGCAACCACCCCTTTGAAAACCTCGGCTCCGGTTTCCGTGCACCGCTGGGCACCGATGAAATGGGCATCGCCGGCGGCATCCGCGGCTCGGCCATCGAACTTGCGCAATGCGAAACCATCGACCTCCCATGCATCGCCGATTCCGAAATCGTGCTCGAAGGCGAAATTCTGCCGACCGGCTGGACCCAGCCCGAAGGCCGTTTTGGCGAATTCACCCGGCTGATGGGCGGTCTGCACTGGAATCCCGTGGTGCGCATCAATGCCATCACGATGCGCAAGGACGCCATTTATTACGCCCTGCACATGCCCTGGGAAAACACCTGGCTGATGGCGCCGACGCGTTACACGCAAATCCGCCGCGCCTTAAAAACCGCCGGCATCCAGATCAAGGACATCAACGTCACGCTCGGCGGCTGCGGCATGTGGCACGCCATCATCTCGATCAAAAAACAGGCCGGAGAAGGCAAAAACGCGCTGCTCGCTGCACTGTCGGTAATGGATCTCAAACACGTGGTCGTGGTCGACGATGACATCGATGTATTCAATGCGATGGACGTCGAATGGGCAATCGCCACCCGTGTGCAGGGTGACAAGGACATCATGATCATTCCCGGCAGCCGCGCCAAACCGCTGGATCCCAGCCTGCCGGTGATGCCGCATGGTGTGGTGCCGACAGGGGCCAAGGTCGGCATCGACGCGACGATTTCCGAAGGCATCCCGAAAGAACGTTTCGAGCGTATTTCCTACGCTTACACCGACCGCGCCAAAATTGCCGATTACTACACCGGCAAGGCCGATGCCGAGCCGGCAGTCGCTTCCGGAGACAAGGCTGTGGCCGAACTTGCTGCAAAAATCGTCGCCGTCGTTGAAAAAACACCGAAATATTATTCAGAACTCGCCGAACAGTTCGCCGATTACGATTTCCAGACCGTAGCGCGCGCGCTGGGCAAGCTGCATGAGGACGGCAAGCTTTGGCAGGACCCGCGCGGCCGCATGTGCCTGCGCGATTCCCAGTTCGCTGCCAAAGTGCCGGTCAAGGGCGGCTGAACACAACATGACCGCAGCCACTGCCACTGTTGCCAAAGCCGCAAGTGCCGACACCGGCGCAATAGCCGTACGCGGCGTCAGCAAGTGGTTCAATACCGCGGAAGGCACTCCGCTGCAGGTACTGGACAACATCAACCTGACCATCGCCGCGCAATCGGTTGTAGCCATACTCGGCGCTTCCGGCTGCGGTAAATCGACGCTGCTCAACATCATCTCCGGTATCGTCACACCGGAACGCGGTGAAATCTGCATCAACGGCATTACCGCCGACCGTTTCAATGAATGGCGCACAGTCAGCTACATGTTCCAGGAAGACCGCCTGCTGCCGTGGCGCACGACAATAAAGAATGTCGAGTTTGCGCTGGAAACCGGCAACATGCCGCGCAGCGAGCGCGAATCCCGCGCCCGTGATGCACTGAAACTGGTCGGGCTGGAGGCTTTTGTCGACGCCTTCCCCTACCAGCTCTCCGGCGGCATGCGCAGCCGCGTCGCGCTCGCGCGCAGCCTGGTGCAGGAACCCTGCATCCTGCTGATGGACGAACCGTTCTCGCGGCTGGATGCGCTGACCCGCGCCCAGATGCATGACGAACTGCTACGCATCCAGCAACTGAAAAAGATGACCATCGTGTTTGTCACCCACGATGTCGAGGAAGCCGTGGTGCTCGCCGACCGCGTCGTGGTGATGGCGCCGCGCCCCGGCCGCATCCGCGACACCGTGGAAATCGCGCTGCCGCGACCCCGCGACGCCACCGAGCCTGCCACCGCCCGCCTGGCGCATGACCTCAAGTCTTTGATTTAATTAATAATTTAACCAAGGAGTCTGCCATGTATGCATTACGCCTGATGATGAGTTTGACGGTTGCAGCCTTGTTTGCCGTTGGTACTGCGCACGCGCAGAAAATCAAGGTCGGTTACTGGACCAGCGGTTTCAGCCTCGGTTACGGCACGGTGATGGAGCAGATGAAATTCGCCGAGAAGGAAGGCCTCGACGTCGAATGGGTGAAATTCGCCGAGGTCAACGGCCCGACACGCGCCATCGTACCGCAAACCATCGACCTCGCCTTCGGCGCCCCCTCCACTGCCTCGATGAGCATCGCCGCCGACGGCGTACCGGTGAAAATCGTGCTCGCCTCACAGATCGCCGAAGCACAGATCGTGGTGCCGGCCGGTTCGCCGATCAAAAGCGTCGCCGACCTCAAAGGCAAAAAAATCGGCATGTCGCCTCCGGGCAGTGCCACCCACGCCATCGCCACCTCGATCCTGCAGGGTGTTTATGGCCTGAAAAGCGGCGACTACAGCGTGGTGCCCGGCAACGAAGGCCGGCTCGCGCAGTTCCTGCTGCAAAAGGAAGTCGATGCCGCGGTGATCCGTTCGGTGACCATCGCGCAGATGACCGATGACGTCAAACTGACCTACCTCGGCAGCGTGGTCGAGGACTGGAAAAAACTCACCAAGGGCACGGCCGCCCCGATCCTCGCGGTAACCGTGGTGCACAGTGATTACGCCGGCAAGAACCCCGAGGCCGTGGCCAAATTCATCGCCGCGATGCGCAAGACCCTGGAATACGGATCGAAGAACAAGGACCGCGTCGCCGAGATGCTGCAAAAGGCCGCCAACATGAAACCCAACGATGCCAAAGCCTATGCCGCACAGTGGGACGGCGCCTACATGGCCAGCTTCGAAGCCGCCGATGTGGCCTCGCTGAAAAACATGCAGGCCATCGTCAAGGCCGCCGGCACCGCCAAAAAGGATCCGCCCGACGCTGCGTTTCTCACCGCGCCCTACCAGCGCTCCAAATCGATTAAATGAGCGGATCAAACAAGCCGGTTTAACAAGCAGATGAAGTAACAGGGAATACGGATGGCCGCAAAAAAACTGCGCCTGCACATCGAGAACTCGCGCAAAAAAAATGCCATTTTCCATACCCTGCCGGCGCACTGGGCCGCGGCCTGCAAACGCCACAAGGCCCTGGCCAGACACATTGCCGAACCCAGCTTCGGCTGGGACGGTGATGTACTGGAGTCGGCGCTGGCCAGTGCCGACCTGCTGATCGGCGTGCCGGCGCAGCGTGACCAGCTAGCCGTCCGCGCACCACAACTGAAATGGCTGCATTCGACCTCGGCAGGCGTCGACGGCGTGCTGCCGCTGGACTGGCTGCCGCGCGGCGTGAGCTTCACCAACAACAGCGGCGCACACGGTCGCAAGGCCGAACAGTACATGATCATGGCCTACAACCTGATCAACTCACGCATGGCCGCGATCACGGCCAACCAGCACCGCCAACACTGGGAAGCCCTGTTCTCGCCGAGCATCACCGGCAAGACCGCGGTGATTGTTGGCCTGGGTGACCTCGGAGAAGGTGCTGCCCGCGCCGCAAAAAAACTCGGGCTGAAAGTCATCGGCGTGCGGCGCAGCGCGCAAAAAAATCGTTACGCCGACAAGGTTGTTACCTACAAACAGCTGGACCGCGTACTGCCGCTGGCGGACTTTGTCGTGCTTGCCGTGCCGCTGACCGCAGAAACACGTCACCTGCTCGACGGCCGGCGCATGGATCTACTGAAACCCTCCGCCGGTGTCATCAACATCGCGCGCGGCCCGGTTGCCGACTACAAGGCCCTGGAACAGCGGCTGCGCGCCGGCAGACTCGGCGGCGCCGTGCTCGATGTGGTCGACCCCGAACCCCTGCCCGCAGATGCTTCGCTGTGGACCGTGCCCAATCTGATCATCACGCCGCACATCTCCTGCGATGACGGCGAACACTACATCGATATTTCGCTGGACCTGTGGTTCGAGAACCTCGCGCTGTTTCTGGCCGGGAAAAAACTGAAACGGCGCATCGATCCGAAGCTGGGTTACTGATGACCGTCGTTAAACAAAATCCCGCTTCGCAATCCCCTTCTTCGGGTAAATTGAACATCGATCATGTCGCACATTTTGTGCCGCATATCGATGCAGCCAGTGCGGCGCTGGAACAGGCGGGATTCACGCTGACGCCGTTTTCCGAACAGTCGCACCGCCTCGAACCGGGCGGCCCGCTGACACCGGCCGGCGCCGGCAACCGCTGCGTGATGCTGCGCGAGGGTTATCTCGAATTCCTGACACCCACCGGTGACACCCCCATTGCGCAGCAACTGCGGAGTGCCATTCAACTCTACACCGGGCTGCATTTGATAGCGCTCGGTACAGCGGCCCCGGAAGCCGACCATGCCCGGCTGGAAAAAAATGGATTCTCACCCTTGCCGCCGGTCGCCTTGCAGCGTGAAATCGGCACCGCCGCAGGTTACGACACCGCACGCTTCACCGTGGTGCGTGTGCCCCCCGGCACCATGGCCGAGGGCCGCATCCAGTACTGCCAGCAGCACACGCCGGAGCTGCTGTGGCAGCCGCGCTGGCTGGAACATCGCAATCACGCGCGCGGTCTTGCTGCAGTGATCATCTGCGTCGCCGATCCGCAGGAAGCCGCGCAGCGTTATGCACGTTACACCGGGCTGCTGGCACAGCTTTCTGGCACGCAATGGCGCATCGACACCCAGCGCGGCGCCCTGCTTTTTGTCACGCCTGCGGCGGTTGTACAGAAACTCGGCATCACCGCACCGGCGCTGCCGTGGATTGCCGGTTATGTACTGACCAGCGACAAACTTGCGGCCACGCATGATGCGCTTAACTCCTGCGATGTGCGTGAATATGAAGGCCGCCTGCTGCTGCGCTGGCCCGGGGCCGTTGGCGGTTTCATCCTGTTTCAGCAGAACGGCACGACATTGCCGCTGCTGGCCTGAAAAACCTCGTTTTGACTGGATCAAAAATGAATTTCAATGAAACTTACGACGTCGTCGTTGCCGGCTTCGGCCACGGCGGCGGCATTGCAGCAATCAACGCATCACAGGCCGGCGCCAAAACCCTGCTGCTCGAAAAATCCACGGTCCCCGGCGGCCTGTCGATCTGTTCCTACGGTGCGGTGCGCAGCGCGCACGACCCGGAGCAGGCCTTCGCCTACCTCAAAGCCACCAACGGCGGCCGCACGCCGGACGACGTGATCCGCGTGCTGGCCGAAGGCATGTGCGGACTCGAAACCTATGTGCGTGAACTGGCGCAGATCTGCGATGCGCGGGTCATCACCTCGGTCGAGGAAAACGCCGAGCGCGAAAAGGCCGGCGATCCCTATCGCCGCCAGATCCGCGGCAATTACCCGCTGCCCGGCACCAACACCTTCTATCACACCTCTGTCGTCGACATTCCCGGCTTCAAGGCACGCGAGGCCTATCCCTGGGCCAACGGCGCGCCGAACGGCCCGAAGCTGTTCAAGGTGGTCCATGACAACGTGCTGAAGGCCGGCGTCGAACTGCGCCTCGGCGTCGCCGCACAGCGCCTGATCACCGATCCGGCGTCGCGCGAAGTGATCGGCATCACCGTCGTGCAGAACGGCGAAACCCGCCACATCCGCGCGCGCCGCGGCGTGGTGCTCGCTACCGGCGGCTTCGAAGGCAATGCCGAGATGAAGGCGCAATTCCTCGAGACCTACCCGGTGTTCAACGCCGCCGCGCGCAGCAACACCGGCGACGGCATCCGTATGGCGCAGGACCTCGGCGCCGCCCTGTGGCATATGTGGCATGTGCACGGCGCCTATGGTTTCCGCCACAGCGACCCGGCCTATCCCTACGGCATCCGCGTCAAACGGTTCCCCGACTGGTTTCCCGGCGCGCACGATCAGGTCAAGCTGAAAATGGCCTGGGTGCTGCTCGACCAGTCAGGCCGGCGCTTCATGTCGGAATACCAGCCCTACACCCAGGACACCGGCGTGCGCCCGCTGTCGCATTTCGATCCGGTGACCCAGCGCGCGCCGCGCAACCCCGCCGTCCTGATCTGCGACGACGACGGACGCCGCCTGTACCCGCTGGGAAAAGCCGCCTCCAACGACGAGGGCCTGCGTTACGAGTGGAGTGATGACAACCTGAAGGAAGTCGAAAACGGCATTCTCAAACGCGCCGACAGCATCGAGGCACTGGCCACGCTGCTCGGCATCGATCCCGCAACAGCAGCGGCCTCGGTGGCGCGCTGGAACGCACAGTGCGCCAAAGGCCATGACGACGACTTCCAGCGCCCCGCCAACAGCATGCTGCCCATCGTCAAGCCGCCGTTCTATGGCGCGCCGGTGTACGCGGTGATTTCCAACACCCAGGGCGGCCCCGTGCACGACAGCCAGTCGCGCATCATCGACGCCTACGGCCAGCCGATCCCCCGGCTCTACGCCGCGGGCGAACTCGGCAGCTCCTTCGGCCACATCTACATGTCGGGCGGCAACATCGCGGAATGTTTTGTCACCGGGCGCATTGCCGGGCGTGGCGCGGCTGCACTGGGCTGAGTCACCGGTCCGGGCGGGCCCGCCCCGTTCACCCGGACCGCAGATCCTTGAATTGCGGATTGTCCCGACGGTTGAGCCGCACCTGGGGCTGGCCTATGATGGCACCGGAGTGATGCAAAACGTCAACCAAAAAAGTCACCTGATTTTGGCAACTAAAAATGTCA
>CAMBCD010000008.1 GCA_945863085.1 Bordetella parapertussis | reverse complement strand
AGCGTCAGCGGGATGCCAAGCAGCGCGGTCAACATCGCTGCCAGCCCGAAAAACGATCCGCCGGATCGGACCTGGCTGAAGATCAGCGTCAGGATGGCCTGCAGCAGCAGCGGGATGCCCAGGCACAGCAGGTATTTCATTCGGTACCGATCGTTGCCACGACAAAATTGATCTGTCGTCCCTGTTGCAATTATTGTGTACGGTTATTTCTCGGGATAGGAATCGAAGGCAATGGCATCGGCATCGCATCCCAGCGCCTTGGCCATGATGTTGAGGGCATCTTCGGTGAGCGCGACCACGGTGTAGTCGGCTTCGATGCCCTTGGCGGAGAGGAAGGCTTTGGCCTTGTCACCGGAAGTCCAGGTCACGACGAGATCGGGTTGCCCGCCGCCGACACTGCGGCTGACCGGATAACCATCGGCTTTGCTGACGATTGCGAACATGTCCTGCCCCCTGTAGTTCTGCCCGCTTCACAAAGACTGCGCCCTGCTGTTCTGAAACCCGTTTCCCGGATTTTTATCATAGAACACGCCACCTGTGCAGCGGATTCAATAATTCCAGCCGGCAATCGCTGGAAGGACCAGTTTTAAGGGGTGTTATTGATAAATTTTGTTGAAGCCGGATTCGCTGAATCCATTCATCCGGCGCTTGCCAACAAAAATCACCGGTATGCCCCGCCCGCCGAACGCCTGATAGCGCCGCTTCGCTTCGGCATCGCGTTCGATGTCGTACTCGGTATACGGGATGCCCTGCCGGCGAAAATAACTGCGCGCCTTCTCGCAGTACGGGCACCAGCTGGTGGCATACATCACGACTTTCTGTTCTTGACCATAGTCGGCCATTGCCGCGAGCCGCAGGGGCTCGGGGGCGGCATCGGCATGAATGCCGCCGGAGAACAGCAGCGCGATCAGGAGCAGGTATTTCATGGGTAACGGCAGGTTAGCCGATCTGTCCGTCATTTGCGATACCGCCCGCGGTTCAGGCCGTCTTGGGGATTACCAGGCTGCGTCCAGCGCCGCCAGCAGCGCCTCGCGCTCGCGCAGAAATTCACGCTTGGGATCGGCGTTGAAATTCCTCAATGAATTTTCGAGGACCGTCGGCAGGCTGTCTCGGGGTATATCGAGTTCGCGCAGTTTCACCGGCATGCCGGCCTGTGCGAAGGCGCTCTCGACGGCCTCCGCGGCGCGTTCATGCGCGGGACGGCTATCGTTCACTTCGAAGGCCTGCGCGATCAGCGCCATCGCTTCCGCATCGCGTGCGCCGAAATGGCGGATCACCGTGGCCGTCAGCGCCGAGTTGGCTTCGCCCTGCCCGACATGGCTGTGCAGGTTGAACAACGCGGTGGCCAGCGCATAGGTCACGCGCGCGGGCCAGTGTTTTTCCGTCAGCGCGCCGCCGTCATCGGCATCGCGGTTCTGCAAAAAGGCGGCGGCGCACATTTCAACGCGGGCGCCGGCATCCAGCGGATCGCCCATACGCGCGAGCGCGCCGCGCGCCAACCGAAACGCCTGCAAGCGGTCGCCTTCGGAAAGAGGCACCATGCGCGGCGCGCCGAGGTTCATCAGCGAACGCCAGAACACCGAGGTTCCTGTTGTTCGTGCCAGCGACACGGGGGCGGTAAGCAGCGCTTCTTCATCCCAGAACAGCGCCACCGGCCTGGTCTTGGGGTCAAAAAATTCCATGCGGCTGGAGCGTGCCGGATCCTTGACCGCAGACCCGGCACGGTTCTGCGCCGTGGTCGCCGCGGTCAGCACGTTGATGATCGGCAGCTTGGGCGCGAGCAGTTTGGGGCTGATTGCCGGGCCGTATTCCGGATACCGGGTAATCAGTTGATCAACAGGTTCCTTTTCCGCGAGCAGCACCGCGACCACGCGCGTGCCCTGGATCACGCTGCCGGCGCCGACCCCGATCAGCAGGTCGGCATTGGCGGCACGGGCCGCCGTAGCAGCGGCCTGCACCGAGGCCAGCGTGGTGTCTTTTTCGATTTCATCGTAGCGGCCGGCATAGGCCGGACCGAGGATTTTGGCGATGCGGTCAATCAGCCCGGTCTTGCGCGACACGCTGCGGCCGCAGACCACGAAAACGCGCTGCGATCGATAGCGCTTCAGTTCAGCCGGCAGATTCTCCAGCGCGTCCCTGCCGCTGTAGAGCCTCAAAGGGTAAGCAATGGCGCGAAACTGGTGCTGGTAAGTCATGCGGATATCCTGTGGAGGCGGACTGCTTGAGTCCGGGTCAGGCTCAGGCCGCGGGCCGGTGGGCGAATACGACCAAGGTTCGTCCGAGCAGCATGTCCAAGCGGTTCATCTCGCGGACCATGCCTTCGTTACCGGCATCGATGGTGCGGTATTTTCTCCGCTCGCGGTGGATTGCCAAGGCGCTATAGATGGCGATCAGCGGCCAGAGCAATATCAGTTTCGGTAGCGCCGAACGCTGCACCTTATCGATCGTGAACCGCGGCGGATCGAAGCCCGCCTCGACGAGGGCATGGGCCAGGTAAAAATAAGGCACTGGCGTAATGTGACCCGCCGTAGAAAAATTCTCCCGGCGCCCGATCGGCAGTGGTCCGAACAGGTTCCAGAAACCAAAACACAGATATCGGATGCGCGATTGCAGATTCAGCACATTGGGCGTCGTGAACACCACCAGTCCGCCGGGTTTGACGACTCGGTAGGTTTCGCGAACCACCCGGCGGTAGTTTTCCAGATGTTCGACCACTTCGGTGCAGGTCACCACGTCGAAGCAGGCGTCTTCGTAGGGCAGCCCGTCCCGGCTCAGATCCACCACATCGACCGGCTGGTCCGGAAGGGTCATCAGGCTCGCCGTGTAGTCGCAGGCGCGGGTTTTGATGCAGGGATGCGCCGTACGCAACGCGGCAATGAGCGCGCCGGTGCCCGATCCAATGTCGAGCAACTCGATCGGCGCACCCGCTGAAACATGTCTGGTGACAATCCCGACTACGGTTTGGAGAATTTTATCGGTCGATAAAGTCGAAATCATCACATGCTGACTGGTTGAATGCTTATCGTCGCGCAGATTACCAGAGCGCGCGGCCACACGCACTTACAACCGTGCAGCCTTGTAACGTTCGAAAATCGCCAGTGCCGCAACGGCATGACCGGCATTGGCCATTTCATCGTACACCGGCACCCCCAGTGCCACCGCCTTGTCGCGGAATTCGCGCTTGCGTGCTTCCAGCGCCGGTTCGCCGTCGGAACGCAGCACCAGGATGAAATGTGACTGGCCCGGATATTTTTGCTGTACGCGCATCGCGGCAGCCACCAGGTTGTCCAGCACTTCGGGCTTGGTGCGGCCGACGAAGGCCGACAGGTTGAGGTGCATCACCAGCGCCTCGGGTTTGCCCTGGCTGTAGATGATGTCGAGGATTTTTTCGGCGACGCGGCCGTCGTCCTGCTGCAGTGTGCCCACCGGACAGTCCACCGGGTTGGTGATGCTGGTGCCGGGCGGCAGCTTCAGTTCAGCCAGCGCATCGATGATGTGCTGGTCGAAGGGCGTGACGTCGAGGTCCAGCCGCGAGTAATAGTCCGTCGCCAGCACGCTGGTGCCGCCACCGTTGCCGAACAGCACGACCTTCTGCGTCGGCCGCTGCGGGCGCGGCGTCAGGGTCTGGAATATCAGCAAGGTGTCGATGAAGTTATCCAGAGTATCGACCAGCATGCAGCCGGTCTGCCGTGCCAGCGCGACCCAGACGCGATCATCGCCCGCCAGCGAACCGGTATGCGAAGCGGCTGCCGCCAGGCCTTGCTGCGTACGCCCGCCCTTGAGGATCACCACGGGTTTTGATGCTTTGGCGTTGCGCAGAATGTCGAACAGGCGCCGGCCGTCCTTGGCGGTTTCAATGTAGAGCCCGATGACTTTGGTCTGGGGATCCGCGATGTAAAACTCGAGCAGGTCGGAAGGCGTGACATCGGCGCAATTGCCGACGGTGACCAGGCCGGAGAACTTCAGCCCGCGCGACAGGCCACGGCGAATGATGTCGGTGCCGAGGCCTCCGCTTTGCGACACGATGCCGACCGGGCCGACTTCCTTCGGGCCGATTTCAGTAAAGGTCACATGGCCGCGCGGTGTGTAGATGCCCAGGCAGTTGGGGCCAAGCAGGCGCATGCCGCCGGCGCGCGCAGCATCCGCGAGTTCGGCCTGCAGGTTTTTGCCTTCTTCCACTTCGCCGAAACCGCTGGACACCACTTGCGCAAAACGCACATGGCCCTTGGCCGCCGACAGCATCGCCGGAATCTGCGCGCCGGATACGGCGATATAGGCGTAATCCACCGGCTTCGGCGTATCGGCGAGGCTTTTATAGGCGGTCAGCCCGTCGATTTCTGCAGCCGCGGGATGAATCGGATAAATGTCGCCGGTGAAACCGAATTCGCGGATGCGGCGGATGAATACATTGGGCAGCGCATTGCCCTTGGTCGAGGCGCCGACCACGGCCACGGTTTTCGGTGCAAACAGGGGAGTGAATTCTTCGATGACGGTCATTGTTTGTATTAGCCCAGGATAAAACGTGCATCGACTGCGACGGCTGCCGTATCGGACACGATCAACGGATTGATATCGGCTTCACTGATGTCGGCGGCGTGCTGCATTAACAGCCCATTATCACCGCCCACCTTCAGCAACACGTCGATGATCGCTTCCATCGATGCCGGTTTGCTGCCGCGCGCACCCTTGAGGATGGCTGCGCCCTTCAGTTCGGCGATCATCTCTTCGGCATCGATGCGGGTAATCGGGCACAGGCGGAAGGAAACATCTTTCAGGATTTCAACAAAAATGCCGCCCAGCCCGACCATCACCAGCGGCCCGAACTGCGGATCGCGCAGGCCACCGATCACCAGTTCATGACCGGCCGGTGCCATTTCTTCGATCAGGAAACCATCGATGCGCACGCCCTTGATCTGCGGTGCGCTGAGCATGCCTTCGATTGCGGCTTTGACTTCAGCGGCTGAGCGCAGGTTGATTTTGACGCCGCCGGCATCGCTTTTGTGCAGGATGTCGGGCGACATGACCTTGACCACCACCGGGGTCTTCAGGCCGTTCATCACCGCTTCGACCTCGGCCACGCCCTTGGCCACCCGCGACTGCGGCACATTAATGCCATAACCGGACAACAGTTGTTTGCCGGCGCTCTCATCCAGCGCATTGCGTCCGGCATTGCGCGCTGCCGCCACCGGATTTTCATTGGGTTTGTTCATACCTGTTTTTTACACTTTCTTGCCTGTCACTTCACTGATGATGCCGGTGTGCACGCGTCCTGCGCGGAACGGCTCCGAGCGCAGGATGTTGAGTACTGCCGGGATGTTGTTTTTGAGCCCCTGGATTTCGAAGGCTTCCAGCGCCGCGATCAGTTGATCAATCGCCACCTCGCGCGTCGCACCGCGTACGATGACCTTGGCAATCATCGGATCGTAATGCGGCGTCACGTCGCGGCCTTCGGCATAACCGGTATCGACGCGGATGCCCTCGCCTGCCGGCGGCCGGAACACCGTCAGTTTGCCTGGCGACGGGAAAAAGTTTTTCGGATCTTCGGCATACACCCGCGCCTGGATGGCATGGCCCCTGATTTCCGGTTTGCCCGGCAGGATGTCGGCGAGTTTTTCACCGGCAGCAGAACGAATCTGCGCACGCACCAGATCCACACCCGTGACTTCCTCGGTCACGCCATGCTCGACCTGCAGCCGGGTATTCATTTCAAGAAAGCTGAAAGTGCCGTCGGCGCCAAGCAGCATTTCAACGGTACCGATGTTGTCATAACCCATGCTGCGCATGATGCCGGCGATCTGGTCGGCGACAGCCACCGCCTTGTCGCGCGGAATCAGCGGGCCGGGGGCTTCTTCGATGACTTTCTGGTTGCGGCGCTGGGTCGAGCAATCGCGCTCGAACAAATGCATCGCACTGCCGTGGGCATCACCGAGGATCTGGAATTCGACATGGCGCGGACGTTCGATCAGTTTTTCGAGGTAAACCTCGGCCGTGCCGAAACCGCGGCTGGCCATGGAACGCGAACGCTCCACGGCGCCCAGCAATTCGCTTTCATCTTTCGCCGGCAACATGCCGATACCGCCACCGCCACCGGCGGGCTTTACCAGCACCGGAAAACCGATCTTGCGTGCGGCCGCAAGGATGGCGTCATTGTCATCGGGCAACACACCGGAGCCCTGCGACATCGGCATGCCGTATTGCGCGGCGATGTCGCGAGCGCGGGTCTTGTGGCCCATGGCATCGATCCATTTCGGCGACGGCCCGATAAAAAGGCTGCCGGCGTCGATCACTTTTTGTGCAAACGCCGAGTTTTCCGACAGGAATCCGTAACCCGGATGCAGGCCATCGGCTTTTGACTTGCGCAGCACCTCGACGATCAGGTCCTGGTTGAGATAACTCTCGCGCGCGGGCGCTGCGCCGATGGCGTAAGTCTCGCTGGCCATTTCCAGATATGGCGCGCCGGCATCGGCTTCGGAATACACGGCGACCGCCGGAATTTTCATCGCGTTCAGCGCGCGCAGAACACGGGCGGCGACGGCGCCGCGATTGGCTACTAGGACTTTGTTGAACATTTTGAATATCTGATTTTGTTGAGGGATAACTGGTGACTGGTAATTGGTAACTGGCGATTGGTTTTCCAGTCACCAGTTACCTGTCACCAATCTCCGCTTCTAATAGCTTGTAGGCCAGGACCGCATCAAATGCTGCCCCACGCCCTTGGTCATGCGCAGTTTGTAAACATCGAGCATGCGAATCAGGTAATCGCGGGTGTCCTGCGGCTTGATCACCGACTGCGCGGCATACACCGCCGCCAGCCCCCACACGTCGGCGCCCTTGCGGATATCGGCCAGCGCTTCTTCAAAGCCGGGTTCACCGACGCCGACGCCGTGCACGATCTTGGTGGCGAAATCCGGGCTCATGAAACTGATCTCGGCCGTCGGCCATGCCGCGACTTCGTCGGAGTGGCGGCCGCCGCCCATGCAGACATAGGCACGGCCATAACTCTTGCGCACGATCACCGTCATATGCGGCACGGTGACCAGCGTCATCGCGTTCATGAAATTCATGATCTTGCCCGGCGCGCCGGCGCGTTCGGCTTCGGTGCCGATCTGGAAACCGGGGGTATCGACCAGCATCACGAAGGGAATATTGAACGAGTCACAGAGCACGATGAAATCGACAATCTTGCGGCAGGCATCGGCATCCAGCGCGCCGCCGCGATGCAAGGGGTTGTTGGCAATGATGCCGACGCTTTTGCCGCCGAGGCGCGCAAGTCCCGTCACCGCGCTTTTGCCGAAACGCGGCTTCAGTTCCAGCAGGGAGTCCTTGTCGACGATGCATTTGATCACGCGCTTCATGTCGTACACCTGCGTGCGGCTCTCGGGCAGGATGTCGAACACCTTGGCCATGTCGGCGCCGGAACCTGCGGGCACCGGCGCATCGGGCGGCGCCTCCTTGTGGTGGCTGGGCATGTAGGCGAGGAATTTCTTGATCAGGTCGAACACCTCTTCTTCGGTGTCGGCAAACTGGTCAATCAGGCCGGTGGTTTCGGCATGCAAACGCCAGCCACCAAGATCTTCTGCGGCGACTTTTTCGCCGAGCGCCATCGATACCAGGCCCGGGCTGGACACCGCCATGATCGCGCTTTTGTGCATCACCGCGAAATCCGACTGGCACATCAGCCAGGTCGAGGAACCGAAGGACGGGCCAAATGCGGCCGCGGCCATCGGCACTTCGCGCATGCGGCGGAACTGGGTGTTGTCGTTGCCGAGCAGCAGACCCATGCCGCGCGAACCCATCGCATCGGGCAGTCGCGCGCCGGTGGATTCACCGATCAGCACCAGCGGCATGCCGCGTTCGGTGGCCGCGCGTTTCATGTGCGCGATTTTTTTGCCGTTGGTGGCCGAAGTCGACGCGCCCTTCACCGTGAAATCGTTGACCACCAGGCACACGTCGCGGTCATTGATGCGGCCGAAGCCGGCGAGTTTGCCGTCGGTCTGGGTTTCATCTTCCTGCTCGGGATACACCCCGGAAGAACCGAACAGGCCGGACTCGATGAATGAACCCTGGTCCATTAAATAATCAATGCGCTGACGCGCGTTCCAGATGCCCTTCGCAGTACGCTTTGCGTACTTTTCTTCGCCACCACCGGCGAGCGCCTTGGCGCGGCGGGCTTCATATTCCTGCAGCAATGTTTCGAATGCCATGTTAAATATCCAATAAAATCAAATAGTTATTAAGTAACACCTCTAAGGCCGCACACCAGCGCGCAGCTTGGGACCGAGCTGGCTGGCAAGCCGACCCTGCAAGGAGTCGATGAACTGGCACAAATAAGGCCGCGTCTCGCGCGGATCGATGACGTCTTCCACGGCAAACGCTTCGGCGGTGCGGAAGGGTGATGCGAGTTGCTTCAACTCCGCTTCGATCTCGCGCTCGCGCGCTGCGGGATCGGGCGCGCTTTCGATTTCCTTGCGATAGGCCGCCTTGACGCCGCCCTCAACCGGCAGCGAGCCCCATTCGGCCGAAGGCCAGGCAATCTTGAAATTGAGTCCGCCGCGGTCGATGAAGCCGCCACCGGCGACGCCATAACATTTGCGCACGATCACCGAGAACATCGGCACCCGCGATTGCAGCGCGATGTAACGTGCGCGCACGCCTTCGCGCAGGATCGCGTCGGCTTCGGATTCGCGGCCGACCATCAGGCCGGGGATGTCGGCGAACAGGATGATCGGGATATTGAACATGTCGCAGAGTTCGGTGAAATGGCCCTGCTTGCGCGCCGCCTTGTAATCCATGATGCCGCCAACCATCGGATTGCTGGCGATGATGCCGATGACCTTGCCGTTCATGCGTGCCAGCGCGGTAATGATGGCGCGGCCGAAGGTCGGCTGGATTTCAAACAGCGAATCGCGGTCGACGATCATGCCAACCAGTTTTTTCATGTTGTAGGCCTGGCGATTGGAGCGCGGCACGATGCTCGCCAGCGCGTCTTCGCAACGGTCCGCCGGATCGCCGCTGTTCACCATCGGCGGCAGCTCCCATACGTTCTGCGGCATGTACGACAGGAAACGGCGGATCTGCTCAAAACAGTCCTGCTCGTTTTCCGCGACGTTGTCGATGGTGCCGGCGGTATCGACCGCGACCGCGGTACCGCCCAGTTCGTCCTTGTGCAGCTTTTCACCGAAGGCGCGTTCGACCACCGGCGGACCTGCAGCAAAAATCTGCCCGCTGCCTTTGACCATGATCGACCAGTGCGACAGGATCGCGCGCATCGACGGGCCGCCGGCGGTGGTGCCCATGACCGCGCTGACCACCGGCACGATGCCGAGCAGTTCCACCGACCGTTCGACCCCGTCCTGGCCATAACCCGGCACCACGGTGTAACCCTTGCGCTTGGCGGTGTTGACCGTGCCGCCGGTGCCGTCGATCAGGTTGACCAGCGGAATGCGGTACTCGTAGGCGAGATCTTCAATGAAACCGCCCTGCCCGCCCTTGCGCCGGTCGCTGCCGAATCCGGTGCCGGCGCGGATGGTGTAATCCTCGCCGCCGATCGCCACCGGCCGGCCGCCGATGCGGGCAATGCCCATCACGTACGGCGCGGGTTCGAAGCCGGTCAATTTTCCGGATGCGTCATACGTGGCCTTGCCGGCGAGTTTGCCGACTTCGCGAAAAGACCCGGAGTCCGTCAGGGCCGTGATGCGTTCGCGCACCGTGAACTTGCCTTGGGCGTGGTGCTTGGCCACCGCCTCCGGCCCGCCGCAGGCCTCCGCCAGTGTGCGCCGGCGTTGCAGTTCGTCGATTTCAGGCTGCCAGCTCATAGGCTCTGTATTTTAAAAACTTAATTAAAACAAGAAATTATATTGTGAGCGTGGGCTCACTATCGAGTCGTAAGCGGATGCTTACTTCTCCGGATCACTCCTCGATGATGGCAACCACCTGGCCTTCGGCCACCGGGTCTTTTTCCTTGACCAGGATTTCCTTGATCGTGCCGCCGTCTTCGGTGATCACCGGAATTTCCATTTTCATCGACTCGATGACGATCAGCGTGTCGCCGCTTTCGACCTTGTCGCCGGGCTTGGCTTTGAGCTGCCAGACGGTGCCGGTAATTTCAGATTTGACTTCGATGCGGGCCATGACGGAGCTCCTGAGGGTGGGATCGGAAAGGTGTGCAGGATGCTATTCTTGGGCCATATTGTTGTCAAGAAGATTGTTGACAATAATACAAAGCATCCGTATCGTGGCACTCGTCATCACCAACCTGCAGAGCACCCATGCCAGTCGCCAACGCCTTACCTGACGTGCTGATCCAGCTGCGCAGCGGCGCGCCGCTGACCCAATCGCTGCCCGAACAGATTGCAACGCAACTGTCGGAACGCATCGTGTCCGGCGCCTACACCCCGGGCCAGCGCATCATGGAACAGGCGATCGCCGAAGAATTCGAAGTCAGCCGCGGTCCCGTGCGTGAAGCCCTGCGACTGCTGGAAAAAGAAGGCCTGGTGATGATCCTGCCGCGGCGCGGCGCGCAGGTCACCAATCCGACCATCGAGGAAGTAAACGAGATTTTCGACATTCGCGCCATGCTCAACGGATTGCGCGACCGGTTGATCGCCGAGGGTAAACAACGCGATCAGCTGGTGCCGCTGCTGGAACAGGACATCGCACGGCTGGCGCAGACTGCCGCGGTTCCCGGGCCCGGCGACGAATACATCGAGATCGTATTGCGGCTGAACCGGTTGCTGACCCAGGCCGCGGGCAACCACCGCTTGCAGGCCATCCTCGGTTCGCTCGCGGTGCAGACCGTGCGTTACACCCGCCTCGGCCTGTCGACACCGCAACGCCGCCGGCAATCGGTGCAGAACTGGCAAAGCCTGCTGCGCGCCATCCGCGATGGCGACGGCGACGCCGCCGAACGCATCGCGCGCCAGCGCGTGATCGATTCACGCAATGCCGCGGTCGAACACCTGCGCGCGCAATCAGGCAGCTGAGTTACACAACTGAGCGCCTCCGGGTTCGAGGTTGTGCCGTCCCCGGGACGCCGCTTAAGATAGCGGCCTGCTTTAAATCCCCGTTTTTCGTTCCTTTTGCAATATCACCACCGGAAATCCACGATGACTGCCTTGCCCAAACTGACCGATGCCACGCTGGAACTCGACGGCCGCGTGGCCACGTTGATCTTCAACCGCGACGACGTGCGCAATGCGCTGACCAGCACCGACCTGGTATCGGACATCGTCAACACGCTGCAATGGGCCAACAGCTGCATGGACGCTTCGGTGCTGATCATCACCGGCGCCGGCAGCGCGTTTTCGGCGGGCGGCAACATCAAGACCATGGGTGAGCGCTCCAAGGCGCCACCGCATGAACTGCAGCGCGCCTATCGCACCGGCATCCAGCGTATTCCGCTGGCGATGCAGGACACCGACATTCCGGTGATCGCCGCGGTCAACGGCCCGGCGATCGGCGCCGGCTTTGACCTCGCCAACATGTGCGACATCCGCATCGGCTCCACTGAAGCGCAATTCGGCGAAACCTTCGTCAACCTCGGCATCATCCCCGGCGATGGCGGCGCCTGGTTCCTCAACCAGTTGCTCGGTTACCAGCGTGCCGCGGAACTGACGCTGACCGGCCGCGTGCTGAAGGCCGATGAAGCCAAGGCGCTGGGCATCCTGCTCGAAGTCACCGAGCCCGGCGAACTGATGGCCGCCGCGAAAAAAATGGCCGGCAAGATCGCCGCAAAACCGCCGCAGGCCGTTCGTTATGCCAAACGCCTGCTCAAACTCGCGCAACGCCAGCACCTCAGTGAACACCTCGACGCCTGCTCGGCCTTCCAGGCGATCTGCCACAAAACCGAAGATCACCAGGAAGCGTTGCAGGCGTTTTTCGACAAGCGCAAGGGCGATTTCAAGGGCCGCTGATGAACAAGCCGCGCCGCATCGCCTGCGCACTGCTGCTGGCAAGCCTGCTGGCCATGCCGGCGCTGGCGCAGCAAAAACCGGCGGCCAAACCACCGGATGGCGTATTTGCGCCGCGCGATGAAGCCGCCGGCGACCAGTCGTGGACGCGATTCCGCGACCGCCTGCTGGAAGCCGTGCAGCAGCGCGACAAAAAATTCGTGCTGGGCCTCGTCGACCGCAATGTACGCAACGGCATCGGCCAGCCCAACGGCCACGAGGAATTCATTCGTCAGTGGGAACCGGATGCCGAAGACAGCCCGCTGTGGCGCGAACTGCCGCGCGCGCTGCACCTGGGCGCCGCCTGGTACAGCCACGAAAAAATGCCGCGCAGCCTGTGCGCCCCCTATGTGCTGCCGCGCTGGCCGAAAAACACCGACCCGCAGGGCAATGGTGCGATCACCGCGCGCGAAACCGCGCTGCGGGCTGCGCCCTCCGGCAGCGCGGAAATCCTCTCCAGCCTTGGCCAGTCCATCGTGCCGGTCATCGACTGGGAAGTCGCCGACAGCGATGCCGATGTCAAACAGAAGTGGGTGAAAATCAGCGCCCAGTCCCGTGAGGGTTTTATTCCGGAAGAACACATCCGCAGCCCGCTCGAACACCTCGCCTGCTTCCGCAAAAGCGAAGCCGGCTGGCGTCTGACTTCGTTCCTCGCCGCCGGCGAATAGCGTGCCTCCGCCATGCACCGGATCGCCGTGCATTCAGCGCATTCCGTATTCCTTCTTGCTGCGGCCTTGCTGGTGATGGCCGGCGCCGCACAGGCAATCGACCTGCAGGGGCATCGCGGCGCACGCGGCCTGCTGCCGGAAAACACGCTGCCGGCCTTTGCTCGGGCACTGTCCATCGGCGTCACCACGCTGGAACTCGATACCGCAGTAACGCGGGATGGCGTGGTTGTGGTCAGCCATGACGCGACGCTGAACCCCGACATTACGCGCGGACCCGATGGGCAGTGGCTGGCGCGTAAGGACATTGCCATCCACAGCCTGACGTTCGCGCAACTGCAGCAATATGACGTCGGCCGCATCCGGCCAAGAACCACTTACGCGCTGCGTTTTTCCACACAGCAGGCAGTGGACGGCACGCGTCTGCCGCGACTGGCTGACGTATTCGCACTGGCACGCCGCGCCGGCAACAACACGGTGCGCTTCAATATCGAAACCAAGATTTCACCGGAGCAGCCGCAACACACACTGCCGCCGGCGGAATTCGCGCGCGCGCTGATTGCGCTGGTGCGCGCGGAAAAACTGGAGTCCCGCGTCACCATCCAGTCTTTCGACTGGCGCACTCTGCAGCTGGTGCAGCAGGAAGCGCCGCAGATCGCGACGGTGTATCTGAGCGCACAGCAATCCTGGCTGGACAACATCCGTGCCCATGACAGGGCTTCGCCGTGGACCGCCGGATTCCATGTCAGCCGTTACGCCGGTTCGGTACCGCAAATGATCAAGGCCGCGGGCGGCTCGGTCTGGTCACCTTATTTCGGTGATGTCACGCTTGAGGCCGTGCGCGAGGCGCAACAGGCGGGACTGAAAGTGGTGGTGTGGACAGCGAACGAGGCGCGCGACATCGTGCGCATGATCGATTTCGGCGTCGATGGCATCATTTCCGACTATCCGGATCAGTTGCGGCGCATCGCTGCGGAACGTGGCCTGCCGCTGCCGCCGGCAACACCCGTTACACCGTAAAGCCGGTCACAACGTGCCGTAGGAGTGCAGGCCTGACAGGAACATGTTGACGCCGATGAAGGCGAAAGTGGTCACCAGCAGGCCGACCACCGCCCACCAGGCGAGCAGCGGGCCACGCAGGCCCTTGATCAGGCGCATGTGCAGCCAGGCCGCGTAATTCAGCCAGACAATCAGCGCCCAGGTTTCTTTCGGATCCCAGGACCAGTAGCCGCCCCAGGCTTCCGCCGCCCACATCGCGCCGAGGATGGTGGCGATGGTGAAAAATGCGAAACCGATGGCGATGGCCTTGTACATCACGTCATCCATGACTTCCGCCGGGGGCAGCAGGCGTGTCATCAGGCCCTTGGACGCCAACAGGTACGCCACACCGACCATTGCCGCGATCGAGAATGCACCGTAACCGATGAAATTCGCCGGCACATGGATTTTCATCCACCACGACTGCAGGGCGGGCACCAGCGGCTGGATTTCATGCGCGCCGCGATCAAAGGTGTACCAAAGGATGAACCACACCGCGGCAAGGATGATCAGCAATACAAAGGCGCCCAGTTTGCGCGTCGCATAACGGCCCTCGTAATACAGATACAGCAGCGAAGTGATGATGCAGAACAACACGAACACTTCGTAGAGATTGCTGATGGGAATGTGGCCGACGTCGGTGCCGATCAGGTACGACTCATACCAGCGCACCATCAGCCCGATCAGACCCATCGTGGTCGCGCTCCACAAGAAGCCGCTGCCGGCCCGTGTCAAACCGTCGGCCCGCGCCAGCAGGCCGGCCCAGTAGGCCAGGCCGGACATGCCGTAGAGAAAACACATCCACATGATCGCGGTCTGGCTGGAGATCATGTACTTGAGGAAAAACACCTTGTCGGCGCGCGCCAGCTCGCCCTGGTACAGGGAAATGCTCCACAGGCTGATCCCCACCAGCACGATCATCAGTACACGCACCGGCTTCCAGTGCCAGCCAAGACCGGCCACGGATAACGCAGCGCCGGCGAGGATGGCTTTTTCATAGCCGTCCATGTAGCTGCCGTAGAGCTGCAGCGCGACGCCGGCGCCGATCAGCAATGCGGCAGCGTAGGCCCAGTCCAACCAGGACAGGCGGCGCAGCCAGGATTGCGATTGTTGTGGCAGGGTTTGGGTCAGTTCCATGGGTCAATCCCTCACGGTTGCGGCCAGCGCAGCCTTGTGGCGTTCGAATTCTCGTTCATTTTCCAGCGTATGCCGGTTGGCGGCCATTGCCAGCAGCATCTTGCCCTGCGCCGGTTTGACCAGCAACCAGATCCGCCGTTCGCGGATATAGAGCATCGCAAAAATGCCCAGCACCAGCAGCAGCGAGCCGCCATAAACAATGTTTTTGCCGGGTGAGCGCGTCAGTTGCAGGCCGGAAGCCTTGATTTCCTCGTATTGCACCAGCTGCAGGTACACCGGTGCGCCATAGGCAAAGCTGTCACTGACCGAGGTCAGGCTGTCGCGGACAAAACGCAGGGTCTGCGGCTCGAACGGCGCCGGCTGCTGTTTGGCGCGTTCCCGTGCCAGTTGCAGCGCTTCCAGCGCCGCGCCCTCCAGCACTTTGACATAGACATCGGCGGCTTTTTCCTGCTCGGCCTGCGGGATGCCTTTTTCGATGAACTGGCCAACGGATTCGAAACCACGCAATGCAAACAGCTGCAGCACTTTTTCTGCGCTTTCGGCGAGGCGCTCGCGCATGGTTTCCGATACCCCGGAGCCGCTGGCAGCGTTGCGCGCAAACCGGCGGCCGATTTCTGCGCGCGCTTTTTCATCCAGCAGCAGCGCCCGCAACTGCATGTGGCCGTCAATGCGGCCGTCGGCATCCAGCGGCAGACGCAGGAAACGGAATCCTTCATTGGGATTCGAACGCACGCCGGTCATCAGGTACCAGGCGCCATCGAGTTGCAATGGCAGCATGTAATTGCTGAATTCGCGGGCCTGGCCCTGTGTATCGCGCAAGCGGTACTGGAAACTCGGTCCGACGTTGCGCAGATCCTTTTTCGAATTGTCGGCGGCGCCGGAACCGAGCTGGTCCAGCACTTTTTTGGATACGCTGGCGACTTCAACGCGTGAAGTTGCCGCGTTGGAACTGAGGTCTTCAATATTGAACGGCCGGAAATCGGAGAGTTCGACACGGATCTCGGCGTCTCCGCTGGTGATGCGCGTAGCCTGGTTGACCGCTCCGGCGACGTCGAAGGGCGCAACCCGCGGCGACAGCAGCGGCCAGCCCTTCAGCTGCATGCGTGTGCCGCCGTCGGCGAAGCTCGCTTGGTAGATGGCGACGCCGCGATGGATGAAAGGGAAATTGACGCGGATGGTACGTTCGAAACGTTCGCCGGTTTCATTGTCGGTGACCACGATGTCGCTGGCAAAATCACGCGGCTGCCCGGTCGAATAGTGGTCGATATGGAATTTTTTCAGCGCCACCGTGAACGGCAGGTCCTGCACCAGGTAACCGTCAGCAACGTTCTGGAACACGACATTGGCACTGGTGCCCTCGGGAATGTTGACGTTGCCGCGGAACGACAGGTTGGCGGGCGACAGCCGGCTCTGCGGCAGTACCTGGCTCTGCGGTATGTCACGGGTCTCGATGACTTTCTGCCCGGTCAGCTGCAGCACTTTCAGCGGGATGTTGCCGTCGAGCAGACCACCGAAACAGATCACCACGATGCCACAGTGAGTCAGCAGGTAGCCGGTGCGGTGGTAACTGCCGGCCTTGGCGGCAATCAGCGTGTCAGCGCCGCCTTCGCCGCGCGGGCCGCTGCGAAATCGGAAACCGCTGGCGGTCAGGTACCGGGTCGCACGCTCGAGCGCTGTCGCTGCCGGCACTGCCAGCTCGAATTCCGCGCGCTGCTGGATGTGCTGCAGGGAACGCTCCGTCGCCTGCTCGCGGAAATTGCGCATTTCGCGCAACATGCCCGGACCGTTGCGGTAAATGCACAGGCTGGTCGACAGCACCAGGAAACTGAGGATCGCGAGGAACCATGCTGTGTGATAAACATCGTAGAGTCCCAGTGCTTCGAATACCGGAAACCAGAACTGGCCAAACTGCGAAATATAGTTGGGGTACGGTTCGGTCTGTTTCAGCACCGTGCCGACCACGGACGCGATCGCCAGCACGGTCAGCAGGCTGACGGCAAAACGCATCGACGACAGCAGGTCGTATGCAGCGCGGGTTCGGGTGTGCTGGGCCATGAAGATTCGGTTAACCAAACAGACAAAAAAGGGAGACTGCTGCAGTCTCCCTTTTTAAAATCGTAACAGCAGTGAAAATATCAGCGCAGGCCCGCGATGTATTCGGACACCGCGGCGATTTCCTGGTCGCTCATTTTTGCCGCGACCCCGCGCATCATCTGCGCCGCATCGTTGGCACGTTGTCCACCGCGGAAGGCTTTCAGCTGCCCCGAGGTGTATTCGGCATGCTGGCCGGCGAGCCGCGGAAACTGCGCGGGCATGCCGGCGCCGTTGGGTGCGTGGCAGGAGGCGCAGGCCGGAACACCCTTGGCGGCGACACCGCCGCGGTAAATCGCTTCGCCCTGTTTGACCAGTTTTGCATCACGCGCAACGCCCGGTTTGGCTTTCTGCGATGCAAAATAAGCCGCGAGGTTTTTCATGTCGTCATCCGACAGGTTGGCCACCATGCCGGCCATCACGCCATTGTTGCGCTCCGCCGGCTTGCCGCCCTGCGGTTTGAAATTCATCAGTTGTTTATAGGTGTATTCCGGATGCTGGCCGGCGAGGCTGGGATTGACCGGGATCGCGCTGTTGCCGTCGGCCGCGTGGCAGGCCACGCAAACCTGGGTGACGATCTGCTGGGCTTTGGCCGGATCGCCCTTGATCACGCCCTGCGCCAGCACGCTGTGCGCCGCCAGCGCTCCCGCCACAACGGCCAGCAGCCGCCAGGTTTTCAGGTCGCGGTTCGAATGGCGGTGTTCCATGCATACTCCTTGATTCATACGGTCGTAAAAAAGGTTTGTATTCTATAACATTCCGCACACCGCATTCCCCTCACCCCGCCTGGCATCAAGGATAATGAACAGTGTCCCTGTTTTCACAACTCGAGTTTCGCTACGCCGTGCACCAGCTGGCCGACATGCCGCCGGATCAGGGCGCCGAAGTGGCTTTTGCCGGCCGCTCCAACGCAGGCAAATCCACCGCGATCAATGCGCTCGCCAATCGCCGCAAGCTGGCGTTTGTCAGTAAAACCCCGGGGCGCACCCAGGCCATCAACTTTTTCGATATGGGTAATCACTGTTCCCTGGTCGACCTGCCCGGCTACGGCTATGCCAAAGTGCCACGCCAGGAACAGGAACGCTGGGATGAGTTAATTGGCACTTACATCTCTAACCGCAACTCATTAATTTTATTGATTATTATTGTCGATATTCGGCGTGGGCTGACGCCCCTGGATTGGCAGATGCTGGACTGGCTGGCACCCACCAATAAAGCGGTGCATGTGTTGTTGACCAAGGCCGACAAACTGAACCGACAGCAGGCCGACGCGATGCTCAAGCAGACCACGGCTGAACTCGCACGCCATCCCGGTGAAGCCTCGGCACAGATTTTTTCCGGCACCAGCAAGACCGGCGTGAAGGAAGCCCAGGCGGTCATTGCGCGTCGGCTGAAGCAATAAAAAGCCCCCGGTTAAGGGGAGTAAACCGGGGGCAAAGAGCCTTAAATCAGGTTTAAGGCGCCCGCTCAGGGAGGGAAGCGGGAGACAACCGAAGTCATCTGTAACATCAGACGACTATAATCCGGATTAGTTCCCACCCTCTTGGGCGGCGGAAAACCCCCAGTATTTCCAAGGTGTTAACCCTATGTCCCCTTTAGGCAAATATCCCGCGGTACGCATGCGCCGCATGCGCAAAGACGAGTTTTCGCGGCGCCTGATGCGCGAACACCGTCTGACCACGGATGACCTGATTTATCCGGTGTTCATCATCGACGGCAAAAACCGCCGTGTCGCCGTGGATTCCATGCCTGGAGTACAGCGCTATACCATCGACCAGTTGCTGCGCCATGCCGACAGCTGTCTCAAGGCCGGGATTCCGGCGGTTGCGCTGTTTCCGGCGATCGAGCGCGCGTTGAAAACAGCGGATGGGCGCGAAGCCGTCAATCCCAAAGGTTTGGTGCCGCGCGCAGTGGCAGCGCTGAAAAAACGTTTTCCGGAGCTGGGCGTGATCACCGATATCGCGCTGGATCCATACACCACACACGGCCAGGACGGCGTCATTGATGCCGCCGGTTATGTGCTGAACGACGAAAGCGTCGCCGTACTGGAACGCCAGGCGCTGGTCTGCGCAGCGGCCGGCGTGGACATTGTCGCCCCCTCCGACATGATGGACGGGCGCATAGGCGCAATCCGCGCAGCACTCGACAGCAAGCGTTACATCCACACCAGGATCATGGCGTACTCGGCAAAATATGCGTCGGGGTTTTATGGCCCGTTCCGCGATGCGGTGGGTTCCAACAAGAATCTCGGCAAAAGCGACAAGCGCAATTACCAGATGGATCCGGCCAACAGCAACGAGGCTTTATGGGAAGTCGGCCTCGACCTGCAGGAAGGTGCGGACATGGTGATGATCAAACCGGGCATGCCGTACCTGGACATCGTGCGCCGCGTGAAAGACCAGTACAAGGCGCCGACTTATGTGTACCAGGTCAGCGGCGAATACGCGATGCTGAAAGCCGCCGCCGCGAACGGCTGGCTGGACGAGCAACAGTGCGTGATGGAGTCATTGCTGGCATTCAAACGCGCGGGGGCTGACGGCGTGCTGACTTATTTCGCACTGGACGCGGCGCGCTGGCTGAAGCAGGACCGCGCCTGAGGCGGCGCAAAGGAACTAGGCGAGCAGGACTGTGACTGCCGGCAATCTGGCGCGCTCGATCACGCGGCCTTCCGCAGTAGCCCGCACCGGCGCGCGCAAATCGCGGCCTTCGAATACCGTCAGCTCGATGTCGGTGCCCTCCACGTTGATGCTGAATACCGGCAATACCCGTGGTTCATGGCCGGCATAGAGGCGGCTCTGTGATGTCTTGTACGGCATTTTGCGGTCAATCAGGAACAGTTCAACCGCTTTCACGTTATCGGTAAACAATTGCAGGTGGATCACGGCGTAAGGGCCTGCGACGCCGGACAGCACCGATCCCGTCAAATGCGGATCGAACGCAGCCAGTTCGCGCATCGCGCGGACTGCCTGTTCGCGCAACGCACGGATCCGCTGCTCCTGATCGTCACTGCGGTAAATATCCTGGTATTCGCGCAGCGCAGCGTCGATTTCATCATTATTGGGCAGCCGGCTTGAGTCGGGGATACCCAGCTGTTTCGCCGCCTTGCGTTTGGCGAGGCCGTAATCTTCGATTCCGTCCTGCGCCATCAGCCGGGCCGCATGCACGGCGATCGCGCTACGCGTGTCATCGCGGCCCCGCTCTCTGGCCATTTGATACTCCTAGAACAACTGGTTTCTGGCTTCTTCCGGAAGTTTTTCTGCACCCGGCACCTCGGCAGCGTGATCCGGTGCGGGAAACTCCTGATAAAAATATTCGCTGATCCCGCCGGCGCTGGCACGAACCCCGGTTTCCGGATCAATCTGCATCACCATGACACCAGCCGGCGGATTGAAGGGTTCTTCGGGCACATTCTTCAGCGCCACAGCCATGTAATCAATCCAGATCGGCAACGCCGCACTGCCGCCGGTTTCGTTGCGGCCCAGCGTTTTCGGCTGGTCGAAACCCATCCACGCCACCGCAACCAGCGTCGACTGGAAACCGCCGAACCAGGCATCGACAAACTCGTTGGTGGTGCCGGTCTTGCCGGCAAGATCATTGCGTTTCAAGCGCATGGCGCGGGTTGCGGTTCCGGCACGCACCACATCGCGCATCAGGCTGGTCATCATGAACGCGTTGCGCGAATCGATGACACGCTCCGCAGACTCGCCGGCAACCTGCGGCTGGTTGACTGTCAGCTTGTTGCCCTTGTCGTCTTCCACGCGTTCAACAAAATAAGGGGCGATGCGGTAGCCGCCGTTGGCGAAAACGGAATAGGCCCCCAGCATTTGCATCGGCGTAACACTGCCGGCGCCCAGCGCCATGGTCAGGTAGGGCGGATGCATTTTGGGATCAAAACCGAAACGCGTAATGTAGTCCTGCGCGTATTGCGGACTGATGGCCTGAAGTATGCGCACCGACACCAGGTTTTTTGATTTCGCCAGGGCCGTGCGCAAACGCAACGGGCCGTCGAATTTGCCGTCGTAGTTTTTTGGTTCCCAGGGTTCGGAGCCGGTTTGCGCCGCGGTAAAGGTCAGCGGCGCATCATTGATGACAGTGGCGGCGGTAAATCCCTTTTCCAGAGCAGCGGAATAGACGAATGGCTTGAAACTTGAGCCGGGCTGGCGCAAGGCTTGCGTCACATGATTGAACTGGTTGCGATTGAAGTCAAAACCGCCAACCAGCGCCCGGATTGCACCGGTGCGCGGATCCGCAGCAACGAATGCTGATTCGACCACCGGCAACTGGCCGATCTGCCAGCGTTTTTTTTCATCACGCGAGATCCTGATGATCGCTCCGCGGCGGATGCGCTGATTGGGCGCAGCTTTGTCCCCCAGCATCCTGGCGGCAAATTTCAGCCCGTCTTCGCTGATGTCGATGCGCTCGCCGCCCGCACGATAAACGCGGACCAGCTTCGGGCTTGCCTCGAGCACGATTGCCGCATAAAGGTCGTCGCTGTCGGCCACGTCCTGCAGCGCGTCTTCGAGACGCTCATCAGTCAATTGACCCGTCAGTTCAACATAGGCTTCCGAACCGCGGTAACCATGCCGCCGGTCATACTCGAGGACGCCTTTGCGCACGGCCTGGTATGCCGCACGCTGGTGTTCAACATTCAGCGTAGTGTGTACTTTCAGTCCGCGTGTATAGATTTCTTCGCCGTAACGCTCGAACATCTGGGCACGCACCATCTCGGCAAAATAATCCGCGCGCACTCCATATTCGTTCATCACCTGCTTGACCGGCGGCACTTCCTTGCCTGCGTCGGCAAGCTGCTGTGGCGTAATCATGTCAAGCTCGCGCATCCGCCGCAGCACATATTGCTGGCGCAGTTTTGCACGCGCCGGATTGGTTACCGGGTTGAAACGGGAAGGCGCTTTCGGC
>CAMBCD010000007.1 GCA_945863085.1 Bordetella parapertussis | reverse complement strand
TCGGCGGCGGGGACGAGCCATACGCTGGCCAATACCGGTTCGAACTTCACCACGGGTGCGGCCTCGAACTATGCGATTACGGCGCAGGACGGGACGCTGAGCATTGATCCGCGGCTGATCACGGTGAAAGCGAGCGACCAGTCGCGTGCGTACGGGGATGCCAATCCGACGACGGGCGGCTTTACGCTGACGGCGGGCAGTCTGGTGAACGGTGACGCGATCGGGTCGGTGACGGTGTCGAGTGCGGCGACGGTGATGTCGGCGGCGGGGACGAGCCATACGCTGGCCAATACCGGTTCGAACTTCACCACGGGTGCGGCCTCGAACTATGCGATTACGGCGCAGGACGGGACGCTGAGCATTGATCCGCGGCTGATTAATCTTGCCGGCAGCCGGGCCTATGATGGCAGCACCAGCTTTGGTGCTGTCGCGTTTGGCACAATCAGCGGGGTAAACGGTGAAACCTTGACTGTCGCAAGCGGCGCGGGTTCGGTGGCGAGTGCGACTGTTTCAGCGGGTACGCAAACCCTTTTGCCGGGCAGCCTGGTTTTGGGTAACGGCAGTGGCATGGCGAGCAACTACACGTTGGCCGGTGGTACTCATACTGGCACCATCCTGCCGGATCCCGGGAATTTCCAGTGGGTAGCCGGTAGTGGCGGCAACTGGGACCTGGGGGCCAACTGGAACCAGGGGATTGTCCCGGTTGCCGGGGCGATGGTTACCATCCCGGATATCGGTGTTCCGGGTCTTTCGGAAAACATCGTGTATCGCAGCGCAAGCGGAAGTTCGTATGTGAAGTCGCTGACCAGCTTCGAGGGACTGACTGTATCAGGGGGGGCGCTTAATCTGGGGGCAACGCCTGCGGACGTGTCTACGGTTCCGCAAATTACGCTGGCTGGCGGCGCGCTGGGCGGCGCCGGTACCCTGAACTTGGCCGCGTTGAATTTGCTCGCCGGCGGGATACTCAAAGGTACGGGGATCATCGTTGGGGATGTTTACAACACGGCTGGTACCGTGGCTCCCGGTGCCTCGGCCGGGACGTTGACAATCAACGGAAATTACGTGCAAGGTCCATCAGGCATGCTCGAGATCGAGATAGGCGGCCTGTTGCCAGGGGCGCAGCACGACCAACTGGTCGTGACTGGCAATACCACACTGGCTGGCGGACTGGACATTCAGCTTGTTGGCGGATTTCTTCCCGTCTCCGGTAACACTTTTGCCATTCTTCGTGGGGGCGGCGTAAGCGGCACCTTTGCAACAGCCAGTTTGCCGGCTGTGCCATTAATGTCATTGGATTATCTTGCTTCGGCTGTAAATGTTGTGTCTGACGCATCAGTCAACACAGAGCAACTGGTGGCGGTTCAGGTAAATCAGACCAATAATGCACCTCCTTCGGCCGATGTGGCGCTCGTAACTGTCAATACAGGCAGTGCGGACGGATTGCTCGCGAACAGTGTCTATCTCGAGACTGGTGCCGGGCAGATTGTCCCGCTTACAGCAATTCCCTCGGCTCAGCCCGGCGCTTACACAAACATTGCCACCGGTGAAACGGCATTTGTTGACGCCAACAGCCTGCCTGATCCGGGCGTTTACCTCAGTGCCGACAAAAGAACGGTGATCGTGGTGATCCTGGATCAGCAAACCGGGAAAATGATGGTCATGGCAGGTTCCGCGGAGCAGTCCAATCTTGCTGTCGGAGGGGGGGCTCAGGTTAAAAAGGCGACGGGTGTTTGCTCATAGTGGCCGCATACAACGTCTTGCCGGTTTCCCTCCCCGGGTGCCCGGGCGCGTTCTCGCTGGACGGGGCCACATAAGCATGACTATTCCCCCGCGTTCTGGCAACATGCCCCTGTTAGCGGCCACGGTTGCAATCGTGCCCGGAAAAAACAGCGAACAGTGACGAGCCCATGCCCGCCCCAATAGCATTGAATCCCCAGATTCTGAAAACAGTCCCCCTGTTTTCGACTTTTTCGGATCAACAGATCGCTGCCTTGCTCCCGGGCGTCCAGCAACGCAGTTATCCGCGCGGTGCGGCAATCCTGCGTGCCGGCGAGGAAACAGAGGCGCTGTACATCATTCTTTCCGGCCGGGTCAAAGTGCTGATCCCGGATGAAGAGGGACATGAAGTTATCCTGACGGTGCTGGGCGCCCAGGATTTTGTCGGCGAAATGGGACTGCTCGACAATTTACCGAGTTCGGCGACGGTGGAGACGCTGGAACCCTGCGAGATGCTGCGGATCCCGCGGACGGCTTTCCTGGCCTGCCTGGAAAGCCACGCTGAAATGGCGATGCTGGTGCTGCGGAACATGGTCAAACGATTGCGCGACGCCGACCGCAAGATCGAAAGCCTGGCACTGATCGATGTTTACGGACGGGTTGCCCGCCTGATCATCGACATGGCCGAAAATATCGACGGTCAATGGGTGGTGCAGCGGGCGCCGGCGAAGCAGGAAATCGCACGCATGATCGGCGCGTCACGCGAGATGGTCAGCCGGGTGGTCAAGGATCTGCAGGAAAAGAACCTGATCGTCACCGACAAGCGCAAAATCATCGTGATCGACCGCAAGTCGATGGCGCATCGCGGCTCTGCGGATTGAGTCCTGCAGAGTCGGGCAGGGCGTGATTTTTCTCACGCTTTCAGGGGCTTGGCGGATTTTTGGGTATCCGGTTTTTCCTCGCAATTTCCCGACTTATGGTATAAAAATGAACTTGCTGTGGCGGTTATAACGGGATTCCCGTGCGGCCTGCGGGCACGCATTGAAAGGGGGCTGGTCATGGTTTCGATAAAGGGGTGTTTTCAGGGGTTGGCCGGGGTAATGCTGGTGATGGCTGCCGTGGGTGCGTGGGCGGCCGGTGCCGGGGTGGTTACCCATCTGAGCGGGACCATGTCCGTGCAACGGCCTGACGGGTCGGTGCGGATCCTCTCGCAGAAATCGGAAGTTCAGCCGGGCGATGTGCTGACCACGCAGCGCGACAGTTATGCCCAGATCAATTTCACCGACGGCAGCGCGGCGACCATGCGGCCGAACAGCACGATGAAACTGGAAACCTATTCTTTCAACAAGGACGCGCCGCAGAGCGACGGCATGTTCATGCGCCTGGTGAAAGGCGGCTTGCGCACGGTGACTGGTCTGATCGGCAAGCGCGGCAACCAGGATGCCTACAAGATCGGCACTTCAACCGCCACTATCGGTATCCGCGGCTCTTCCGGCGACACCGTGGCCTGTTCATCCGACTGCGGCAATCTGGAGCCGGGCACCTACCACACGACGTACACCGGCAGCTACATCATGCAAACCCAGGGCGGTACCCAATTGGTCGGTGAAGGCCAGTTCGGTTTTGCCCAGGATCCGGCCAAGCCCCCGGTGCTGCTGCCCGGTGACCCGGGGCTGAACCTGAGCCAGTTGCCGTTCACGCTGGGCATTGTCGGTGGTGCAGTGGGTGGCGGCACCACCCAGGAATGCATCGTGCGCTAGAGTTTTACGGTTTTGCTTCAGACAAACCCCGCCTTCCGGCGGGGTTTGTTTTTGCGGGACAGGATCAATGCCGCAAGGGCCTTTTCACTTATAATCATCGGGTTAACAAAACGAATCAACGAAATTTTCCTGCGAACAACCTGATGCTGGCCAGCGATAAATCCCCTGCCGCCAAAACTGCGCCGAATCCGCTGCCGCCGAAACTGGCGGCCCTGCTGCGTGAATCCTGGTGGCTGGCGTTCCTCGCCGTTGCGCTGTACCTGTTGCTGGTGCTGTTTACCTTCCACAAGGGTGATCCCGGCTGGTCGCACAGCGTGGGCAGCGACCGGATCGGCAACGCCGGCGGGTTGGTCGGTGCCTATGTTGCGGACCTGCTGCTGTTCATGTTCGGCATTTCGGCCTACTGGTGGGTGGCCTTATGCGGGGCACTGGTACTGTGGAGTTTCCGGCGCATCGAAACCGTCACCGAGACGGATCGTCGTTCCCATGCGGTGATGCTGATCGGTTTTGTCGTGCTGCTGATGGCCAGTTGCGGAATCGAGTCGCTGCGCCTGTATACGTTGCGGGCAGAGCTACCCGGTGCGCCGGGCGGTGCACTGGGCGCGCTGGTCGGCAGCGGTCTGGCGATGGTGGCCGGATTTACCGGCGGTACGCTGTTGCTTCTGCTGTTGCTGGCTGCAGGGCTCAGCCTGTTCACCGGCATTTCATGGCTGCTGGTGATTGAGCGTCTGGGTGACTGGTCGGAGCGGTTTTACGCGTACGTGGTGGCCAAGGTGCAGGAGCGGGCTGACCGCAAGGCCGGCGCGGAGGCCGTGGTGGCACGCAAGGATGCGGTTGAAGACAGCAAGAAAAAAATCGAGGCACACGAACCGGTGCGCATCGAGCCGCCGCGCATCGTCGAAATTCCCAAGTCGGCGCGGGTTGAACGCGAGAAACAGGTGCCCTTGTTCGGCGAGCTGCCGGATTCGCTGCTGCCGCCGCTGAACCTGCTCGACGAGGCGGATGCCAATATCGAAACGGTTTCTTCGGACACCCTGGAATTCACTTCACGCCTGATCGAGAAAAAACTGCTCGATTTCGGCGTCGAGGTCAAAGTGCTGGCGGCCTATCCCGGGCCGGTGGTGACGCGTTTCGAGATTGAGCCGTCGATCGGCGTCAAGGGCAGCCAGATCATCAACCTGGTGCGTGACCTTGCGCGTGCGCTGTCGGTGATGAGCATCCGTGTCGTCGAAACCATCCCCGGCAAGAGCTGCATGGGGCTGGAGATTCCCAACCCCAAGCGGCAGATCGTGCGCCTGTCGGAAATTCTCAGTTCGCAGGTGTATGCCGACATGGGCTCGCCGCTGGCGCTGGCGCTGGGCAAGGACATTGCCGGCCACCCGGTTGTCGCGGACCTCGCACGCATGCCGCATCTCTTGGTTGCCGGTACCACGGGTTCCGGCAAATCGGTGGCGATCAACGCGATGATCCTGTCGCTGCTCTACAAGGCGCCGCCGTCGCAGGTGCGGCTGATCCTGATCGATCCGAAAATGCTCGAGCTGTCGGTTTACGAGGGCATTCCGCATCTGCTGGCACCGGTGGTTACCGACATGCGGCAGGCGGCGAATGCGCTGAACTGGTGTGTCGGTGAAATGGAGCGGCGCTACAAGCTGATGTCGACCCTGGGCGTGCGCAACATGGCCGGTTTCAACCAGAAGGTGCGTGATGCGGCGAAAAAGAAAACGCCGCTGATGAATCCGGTTTCCTCGACGCCCGACAATCCGGTGCCGCTGGTGGAAATGGCGCTGATCGTCGTGGTCATCGATGAACTGGCCGACCTGATGATGGTGGTCGGCAAAAAAATCGAGGAACTGATTGCGCGGCTGGCGCAGAAGGCGCGTGCCGCGGGCGTGCACCTGGTGCTGGCCACGCAGCGGCCGTCGGTGGATGTGATCACCGGCCTGATCAAGGCCAATATCCCCACGCGGATTGCGTTCCAGGTGTCGGCCAAGGTTGATTCACGCACGATTCTCGACCAGATGGGCGCGGAGGCGCTGCTCGGCCAGGGCGACATGCTGTACCTGCCGCCCGGCCAGGGTTACACCCAGCGCGTGCACGGCGCCTTCGTCGACGACCATGAGGTGCACAAGGTGGTCGACCATTTGAAGAGTCTGGCCAAGCCGCAATACATCGACGAGATCCTCGAAGGCCCGGAAACCTCGGCTGAAGGCGGCGTTGAAGGTGCGGAGGGCGGCAACGGCGAGGCCGATCCGCTTTATGACCAGGCCGTCGCCATCGTGCTCAAGACACGACGTCCTTCGATTTCGCTGGTGCAGCGCCATTTGCGCATCGGCTACAACCGGGCGGCGCGGCTGATCGAGCAGATGGAGCGCTCCGGGCTGGTGTCGCCGATGCAGTCCAATGGCAACCGCGAAGTGCTGGCACCGGCATCGGCGTCGGATAGCGACTGATTTCCAGAAACAAAATTTTACAAACTCGTGTTACAAACTTTCCCGGCCGTCGATGGTCTGACCTTTCATGTTGATCCGAATCTTTGCCCGTACCCTGATCCTGGCTGCTGCGTTGAGCTGCGGCTTTGCCGGCGCTGCTGAAGAGGCCGCCCCGCGCGGCATGGCATTCGAGGTTTATATCCGCCTTGAGCACGGCATGACCGAAGGTGAACTGGTGTTGCGCGCGGGCAAACCCGACCACCAGGCGCTGGACAATATCCGTGAAGGCCTCAAGTCGTACTATTATTTCCCGACCCTGGCCAATCCCTTCCTGACTACAGTGACGCTGCGTTCGGGCCGTATCGAAAACATTGACCGCCTGCGAAAGCCCCTGTGATGCGAATTTCAGTGTCCCGTTTCCTCCTGATCCTGTTATGTCTGCTGCCTGGCCTCGCATCCGCTGCGGCCACCGATGCGCTGAAGGTGTTCCTGACCCAGACGCAGACGGTCAAGGCGCGCTTTGCGCAGATGGTGCTGGACAAAAATCTGAAGCCCTTGCAGCAGGCGCAGGGCGTCATGCAGTTCTCGCGGCCGGGAAAATTCCGCTGGGATTACCAGAAACCGTATGAGCAGGTCATCGTCGGCGACGGCAGCAAACTGTGGATCTATGATAAGGACCTGAATCAGGTCACGGTGCGCAAGCTTGATCGCGCACTGGGCTCCAGTCCCGCGGCCTTGCTTTCCGGTAGCAACGACCTTGAGCGTGATTACAGGCTGTCCAATCTCGGCGTGGACAAAGGACTCGACTGGCTGGAAGCGCTGCCGAAAAGCCGGGAAACGGTGTTTGATCGCGTGCGCATGGGCTTCGGCAAATCCGGGCTGGAGGCGATGGAGCTGCGCGACCAGTTCGGCCAGACCACGGTGATCACCTTTGCCGACGTCGAACGCAATCCGCGCATCGCCGCCGACGTATTTCGCTTCACGCCGCCGCAGGGCGCCGACGTCATCAGCGAATAAGCGGCTGACTGGGGACAAGCCAGCGTGAACGACCTGTTCGCGAAACGTGAGCCCGACGCGCCGCTGGCAGAGCGCATGCGGCCGCGCACCCTTGATGAGGTGGTCGGGCAGCAGCACCTGCTCGGCGCCGGCAAGCCGCTGCGACTCGCCTTCGAGGCCGGCAAACCGCATTCGATGATCCTGTGGGGGCCGCCCGGCGTCGGCAAAACCACGCTGGCGCGCCTGATGGCGCAGTCCTTTGACGCCGAGTTCATCGCCATCTCCGCGGTGCTCGCCGGCGTCAAGGAAATCCGCGAGGCCGTGGCGCGCGCCGAAGTCGTGCTGCAGCAGAGCGGACGGCGCACCATCCTGTTTGTCGATGAGGTGCATCGGTTCAACAAGTCGCAGCAGGATGCATTCCTGCCGTTTGTCGAGCAGGGGCTGATTACCTTCATTGGCGCCACCACCGAGAATCCGTCGTTCGAAGTCAACAGCGCGCTGCTGTCGCGGGCTGCGGTGTATGTGCTGCAGCCGCTGACCGACGCCGACCTTGCCGGGCTGGTGGCGCGGTCCATCGAGAAATCACTACTGACATTCAAGTTGTCGGATGCCGCCCGTGACAGCCTGGTGGCTTATGCCGATGGTGATGCGCGCCGTTTGCTGAACATGGTCGAGCAGATCAGCACGGCCGCGGCACAGGCCAGACAGACCGAAATTGACGACGCCTTCGTCAAACAGACGTTGACGCAAAGCCTGCGCCGTTTCGACAAGGGTGGTGATGCGTTTTATGACCAGATTTCCGCCTTGCATAAATCCGTGCGCGGCTCTGCGCCCGATGCCGCCCTGTACTGGCTGGTGCGCATGCTCGATGGCGGTGCCGATCCGCTGTATCTGGGGCGGCGGCTGATCCGCATGGCGGTGGAAGACATCGGTCTGGCGGATGCGCGCGCATTGCGCATGGCGCTGGACGCCTGCGAAACCTATGAGCGTCTCGGTTCGCCTGAGGGCGAACTCGCCCTGGCGGAGGCGGCGCTGTATCTGGCCGTTGCGGCGAAAAGCAATGCCGCCTATGTTGCGTATAACCGCGCGCGTGAACTGGTACGCAACGACAAATCACGGCCGGTGCCCGAACACCTGCGCAATGCCCCGACCAAACTGATGAAGGACCTGGGTTACGGCCGCGAGTACCGTTACGCCCATGATGAAGCCGGAGCCTATGCGGCCGGTGAGAATTATTTTCCAGACGACCTGCAGCCTCCCCGGCTCTACGAACCCACCGAACGCGGTCTCGAGGCGCGGATCAAGGAGCGGCTCGAAGCATTGAGGGAACTCGACCGGCAGCTTGCCGGGAAACGCCGCGAAGGCGGCGGTCATGATTGAAAATTAAATCAATAATGACAAAAACATGCCTCCGACGAGGCTGTCATGTTTTTGGTAAATCTCATTAATCTGCCCACTGTGTCGCGGAATCATGTTTCCGCGGCCGGCCCGGCATTCTCAATTCCCATACTCCGGCCGGAGGCGCGTTGCGCCACACGGTGACACAACGCCGCCAGACCAGGCCCGCCGGCGCCTTGAACGGTGCCCTGGGCTGATAGGTGAACTGGATCAGCCGTCGTTGCGGGGCTTCCGTCAACAGGCGATGCAGAGCGGCGACAGTGGGGGTCGCAATGTGCGCAGGCAGGGAGCGAAACGGCAGTGATGAAACAAAGACGGCACGTTCCGGCAGGTGGGCGAGCAGTTCGGTCCGTGCATGAAAACATTCGGGAATGATCTGCGCATGTGGAAAATGCCGGTGCAGGTGTCTGGCCAGGACCGAATTCTGCTCGAACAGCATCAACGGCACCGCGGGGTGCTGACGCACAAGTTCGGTGGTGATGGTGCCGGTGCCTGCGCCCAGCTCGACCAGGGCATCGGAGTCGCCTGCATGGCGCGCCATGACTTTCGCCAGATGTTTCGAGGATGGCAGGATGGCCCCCACCAGTGCCGGTGTCTTCAGCCATTGATGCAGGAGGCCGGCGCCCATGGTCATCAGAAGCCGTACAGCCGCGCCGGATTGTCCACCAGCACTTTGTGCCGCTGCGCCTCATCCGGCACCCATTCCGCCAGCATGTCGGCGAGCAGGTGATCCTCCGGCATCAGCGCGCGTGCACCGGGATGCGGCCAGTCGGTGCCCCAGACAATACGGTCCGGTGCAGCCGCAACCAGCGCGCGCGCCATCGGTATCAGTTCCGGATACAGCGGCGCATTTTTTGAAGTGAAGTAAGGCCCCATGATTTTGGCCCAGCAATTGTCGCGGCTGACCAGCCGCTGCAGGGCCTGGAAAGCAGGCGCATTGGCGCCATCCTGGGCTTGGCAGCGCGCGAAATGGTCGATCACGATATCGATGTTCAGCTTTGCCAGCTTGGCTTCGGCTTCGGGCATTTTCGGCAGGTCGAGGTAAAACTGCAAGTGCCAGCCCAGTTCCTTCAGTCGCGGTGCGAGGCGTTCGCCGTCGGCCAGCGTCAGACCTTCGGTTTCCGAAGCGAGATTGATGCGCACACCGCGCACGCCCGCAGCATGCAGGTCGGCGAGTTCGCTGTCCGATACATGAGCTTCCACCACTGCAATGCCGTGCAGTGCGTGCAGGCCCGAGCGCAGGGCATCAACCATGCAGCTGTTGTCGGTGCCGTAGACGCTGGGCTGCACCAGGACGCCGCGGTCGCAGCTATTGTTTTTCAGCATGCCGACGTAATCCGTGGTTACCGCGTCGGGCGGGATGTAAGCCGCATTGGCGAGGTAGGGAAAACGTTCCTGCGGCCCGAATACATGGGCGTGGCAGTCACAGGCGCCGGCCGGGAAACAGGTTTTGGGCTTCCGGGAGTGGGGGATGAAGCCGGGAATATTTGGCGCACGCACTGAGGACATGATGTGGAGTCGGAAAACAGGAAATAGGGGAGGCGCGACTGTAGAAGGGCGCTTGCAGCCGTGTCAAGCGGCGTCGCGCAGGGCTGGATGGAGTCGGTGAACTCGCCGATAATGGCGGCTCTTTTCAGGGTTTGAAACGGTATCTGAGGAAGACATGCTCGACATCAATATATTACGCACGGATGTGCAGGCGGTTGCGCAGCGGCTGGCTGATCGCGGTTACACGCTGGATACGGCGCAGTTTTCCGCGCTTGAAGCAGAGCGCAAGACCATCCAGATCGAAACCCAGGAACTGCAGGCGAAGCGCAACGCACTGTCGAAACAGATCGGCCAGCTGAAGGCAAAGAAGGAAGATGCGTCAGCGCTGATGGCTGAAGTGAACGCACAGGCCGAGCAGCTGAAGACGCTGGAAACCAGGCTCGAAGACGTGCAGCAGCGGCTCAACGATTTCCTGATGGTGATCCCCAATCTGCCGCATGCCTCGGTGCCGGCGGGGAAATCCGCCGACGACAATGTCGAAGTGAGGCGTGTCGGCGAACCGCGAAAATTCGATTTTTCGGTGAAGGATCACGTCGACCTTGGCGCCGCACTGGGGCTCGATTTTGACACGGCGGGCAAGATCGCCGGAGCGCGGTTTTCGGTGCTGAGGGGCGGCGTGGCGCGGCTGCACCGGGCGATCGCGCAGTTCATGCTGGATGTACACACGCAGGAGCACGGCTATACCGAGGTTTATGCGCCGTACATGGTGACCGGAGAATGCGCCAACGGTGTTTCCAGTCTTGCCAAGTTCAAGGAAGATCTGTTCAAGATCGAAGGCCGCGACCTTTACCTGATTCCGACCGCGGAGTATCCGGTCACCAATTTTGTGCGGGACCAGATCCTTGCGCTGTCCGATCTGCCGCTGAAATTCGTCTGCCACACGCCGTGTTTTCGCAGCGAGGCCGGCTCCTATGGCAAGGACACCCGCGGTATGATCCGCCAGCACCAGTTCGACAAGGTTGAGCTGGTGCAGGTCATCCACCCCGAACAGTCATCCGCCGGCCACGAAGAACTGACGGCGCATGCGGAGGCGATACTCAGGAAGCTCGCATTGCCTTACCGCACGGTTACGCTGTGCACCGGCGACATGGGTTTTTCCGCGGCCAAGACCTACGACATCGAGGTCTGGTTGCCCGGGCAAAACGCCTACCGCGAGATTTCCTCGTGCAGCAACTTCGAGAGTTTCCAGGCGCGGCGCATGCAGGCACGTTACCGCAACGACAAGAACAAACCCGAACTGGTGCATACGCTGAACGGCTCGGGCCTGGCGGTGGGGCGCACCTTGGTGGCTGTGCTGGAGAATTACCAGCGTGCCGACGGCGGCGTCGACATCCCGGCGGCACTGCAGCCGTATATGGGCGGGCTGAAGGCGCTGGAGCCTGCGCGCTAGGGCTGGTAGAATGCGGCCCCTTGCAAGCACAGCACAGCAACCGGTCACCGGAGAGGTGGCAGAGTGGTTGAATGTACCGGTCTCGAAAACCGGAAGACGCGCAAGCGTATCGTGGGTTCGAATCCCACCCTCTCCGCCAGAAATAAAAAGGGCCCCGTTCGGGGCCTTTTTTATTTCCGGCAAGCCAAGCCATGACTGCTAGTATGGATTCCATTATCCCGAACGCAAAGGATGCTGCCATGGCGCAGACCCTCCCTTACGATGTCATCACCGCCACCGGCGAAAAAATCGCCTTTGAATTTCCATTGCACGCGGAAACCCAGTCCGCGATGCGCGTGTCGCAACTGCTGACGGCCGTGCTGGGCGTGGTCGACCGTGAATTACGGGTGCTGGGCAACACGGCGAACGGTGACGTGATGCAGGCGCTGGCCATGGCATTGGCGGCAAGGACGGCGATGCTGCATGCGCCGTATGCGGTGGGGCGCGAGTTGGCTTCCGGTCTGGCTGCTGCTGCGCTGGCTGCGGCCGAACATTGCGAACGCAACGACGGTGGTGCAGGTCACGCCTGAACGGCGTGCCTGCTTGTCTTATTGCGCGAGTTCGCGCATGACCTTGATCAAATCGGACTTGCCCTCGAAACCGATGCCGGGCAGTTCCGGCATGGTGATGATGCTGTTTTCCACCTTCACCCCGTCCGGGAATCCGCCATAAGGCTGGAACAGGTCGGGATAACTTTCATTGCCGCCGAGGCCGAGGCCGGCGGCGATGTTCAGCGACATCTGGTGGCCGCCGTGGGGTATGCAGCGCGAGGCTGACCAGCCGGCGATTTTGAGTTCGCGCAGCGTGCGTTCGTATTCACACAGGCCGTACGACAGCGCACAGTCGAACTGCAGCCAGTCGCGGTCGGGGCGCATGCCGCCGTAGCGCAGAAGGTTGCGTGCATCCTGATGGCTGAACAGGTTCTCGCCGGTGGCCATCGGCCCGGGGTAGAACTCGGCCAGCGCCGCCTGCAGCGCAAAATCCAGCGGGTCGCCGGCTTCTTCGTACCAGAACAGCGGATAGTCGCGCAGCGCCTTGGCGTAGGCGATGGCGGTTTCCAGATCGAAACGGCCGTTGGCATCGACGGCGAGCCGCGCATCCTTGCCGATTTCCTGCAACACGGCTTCGATGCGCTGCCGGTCCTCGGCGATGTCGGCGCCGCCGATTTTCATCTTGACCACGCTGTAGCCGCGATTGAGGTAACCGCGCATTTCATTGCGCAGCGCCTGCAGGTCCTTGCCGGGATAGTAATAACCGCCGGCGGCATAAACAAATACCCGGGGATTGGCGGTGACACCATGCCGTTCGGCGAGCAGCCGGAACAGCGGTTTGCGGGCGATCTTGGCCACGGCGTCCCAGATCGCCATGTCCAGCGTGCCGACGGCGACCGAGCGTTCACCGTGGCCGCCGGGTTTTTCGTTTTGCATCATTGCGCCCCAGGCGCGGTGGGGGTCGATGTTGTCGCTTGTCGTGTTGAGCAGGGACGCGGGATCGGCCTCTAACAGGCGCGGTGCAAATCGCTCACGGATCAGGCCGCCCTGGCCATAACGGCCGTTGGAGTTGAAGCCGTAACCGACGACGGTGCGGCCGTCGACCTTGGCATCGGTGACCACGGCGACCAGGCTGGTGGTCATTTTGCTGAAATCGATATAGGCGTTGCGGATCGGTGAGGCGATCGGCTTGGTGACTTCGCGGACGTCGACAATGCGAACCATGGAAAAACTTTCAGTGAGGGTGGCTGGCGAGGTGATGGGTGTGGAGATGCGGAGTGTGGAGATGCAGGGTGTGAAGATACAGTCCACATCTTAATTCAATACGACGGTGCGCGGCCAGACCGCGGTAAGATTGGAGTCACAAAAAAATTCTGCAGATTCGCGAGGACAACATGTCGAAATTGCATTTATCCGCATGCCTGACCACGTTGTGTGCGGCCTTGTCATTCTGTGTGCCGGTGCTGGCCGCTGATCAGTATCCGCAGCGCCCGGTACGCCTGGTGATTCCTTATCCGCCCGGCGGTGCCGGTGACATCGTCGGCCGCCTGTTGAGCAACAGCCTGAGTGCGGCGATGGGTCAGCAGTTCGTCAATGACAATCGCGGTGGCGGCGGGCAGATCATTGCCACGCAGATCAGCGCCAATGCCGCCCCTGACGGCTACACCTTGTACCTCGCAAGCGCCACGCATTCGATCAATCCCGCGCTGCGCAACAAGCTGCCTTACGACACGCTGAAAGCTTTTGCGCCGGTCACGCTGGTCGCACAATCACCACTGGTCTTTGTTGCCCACCCCTCGTTGAAGGCGGCCAATATCAGGGAACTCATCACGCTGGCCAAAGCACAGCCCGGCCGCATTAATTACGCGTCGTCCGGTCCCGGCACCGGTGGCCATATGTCGGTCGAGTTGCTGAAGTCACTGACCGGCATCGACCTCGTGCACATCCCCTACAAGGGCGCAGGGCCGGCGCTGGTCGACGTGATGGCCGGCCAGGTGCAGATCATCTGCACCAGCCCGCTGCCGGCGATGCCGCATGTCAAGGCGGGTCGCTTGCGCGCGCTGGGCATGACCAGCCTGCAGCGTTCACCGGCGCATCCAGACGTGCCGCCGGTTGCGGAAACAGTGCCGGGTTACCAGTCGACGCTGTGGTATGCCTTGCTGGCGCCGGCAAGTACGCCGCAGACCATCATCAAAAAAGTGCATGCTGAAACCGTGAAGGCCCTGGCGGCGCCGCAGATGCGTGAACAACTGCTGGCGCTGGGCGCAACACCGGTTGGCAACAGTCCGCAGGAACTGCAGAATTTCATGCGTGACGAAATCGCGATTTGGACCAGACTGGTGAAGCAGGCCGGCATCAGGCTGGATCCCTGAACTTCCGTAACTGCTGATTCATTGCAGGGGACAATATGACCGCAACCGTAATGCTGTTTGATCCAACCGCGCCGCGCGGCGGCTCCCAGAGTGCTGACAAACCGGCGCAACGTACTGCCCTTGCCGGCGCCGTGATCGGATTCATTGACAACGCCAAACCCAATTTTCACCACCTCGTCGATGATCTCGCCGAATTGCTGGTCAGCCGTCATGGCGCGGCGAAAGTGATCAAGCGCCGCAAATCCTCGGCGTCGATACCCGCCGATGCCGCGGTGATCGCGGAACTCTCCGGCGAATGCGACGTCGTCATCGCCGGCTCCGGCGACTGAGGATCCTGTTCGTCGTGGAGTGTCCACGACAGCATCGAAGTGACCAAGCGGGGCAAGGCCGCGATCACCGTGTGTTCAACGGCATTCCTGACGCTGGGCCGCGCCCAGGCGCGCGCGCTGGGCAACGGGGCGCTGCCGATTGCGGTGATCCCGCACCCCTTCGGCGGACGCAAACGCGAGGACGTGCGCAAGATTGCCGAACAATGCGCCGATGATATTGCCAGGCTGCTGGGCGGAGCTCTATGAGCGCAATACCCGCCGACCGTGCCGCGACCTTCGAGGCGCCTGACGATTTCGAGGCCATCAACCGCATCTACCGTGAGCGGCGCTGGAGTGACGGCCTGCCCATCGTGCCGCCGACTGCCGCGCGGGTGGAACGCATGCTGCGAGAGACCCGGCGCGGCCGCGATGAAGTCATCGCCATCGTCGCGCCGGGTTTTGGCGCAGCCACGGTTGAACGCATCGCGATCAATGCCGTGCTCGCCGGCTGCGATCCGGAATACTTGCCGGTGCTGATCGCCGCGACGCAAGCGGTGGCCGATCCGGCGTTCAACCTGCAGGGCATCCAGGCGACGACCAATTCAGTCGCGGTGTGGCTGGTGATCAACGGCCCGCTGGCGCAGCGCCTGCAGGTCAATGCCACATTCAACTGCATCGGCCAGGGCGCCTGGGCCAATGCCACGCTGGGCCGCGGGATAAGGCTGATCCTGCAGAACATCGGCGGTGCGCTGCCGGGGGAAATGGACCGTGCGACCCACGGCCAGCCCGGCAAATACAGCTTCTGCTGCGCCGAGAACGAAGAGGGTCATCCGTGGCAGCCGTTGCATGTCGAGCGCGGTTTTGTCGCAACCGACAGCACGGTGACCGTGGTCGGCGCCGAAGGCACGATGAACATGAACACCCATGCCAAGACCGCGGACGAACTGGCGCGGGTCATCGCCGAAACCATGGTGCATCCGCCGAGCAATGAATATGTGCATGGCGGTGAACCCTGGTTCATCATCGGCAGCGAACACGCTGAAATTTTCCGCCGCGAAGGCTGGGACAAGGCGCGGCTCAAACGCGAGTTGTGGCAGCGTTCAAAAATGGCGGTCAAACACCTGAGCGTCAACGAGATCGAACGCGCGCGTGCTTCACGTACTCCCGAACTCGGCCCTTTGTCGGATGACACGCTGCTGCCGATTTCACCGAGTCCTGAAGACATCCAGCTGATCGTCGCCGGCGGACCGGGTACCCACTCCGTTTATGTGCCCTGTTTCGGCAACAGCCGGGCAGTGACCCGTCGCATAGAAAGCTGGCAAACCAGCTTATTGGGAGGTTTTCATATAAGTATTTGATTTTATTGTATATTTTATAATTGTTACCTATCTCCCGGTGTAAGCCTGCTGTAAGTCATGGGCATTAAGGTGTCACCGTGCAGTGACTTGTGCAGTGATCGACCAGAGGTCTTGCGCAAAACAACGGATACGGGAGCAGACACCATGGGCAGAGGACGCATCAAGGCCGAACCGGGCGATCCCAACAATTCGATCGCCACCCGCATCCGTACTGCCATGACCGCCTGCGGCATGAAATCCGTCGCCGAACTGGGCCGTCGCATCGGCCTGCCGCGGCAGACGGTGCATCGCTGGATCAACGGCGATACCAAGAACATGACTCACGAGAACCTCTACAAGGTCGCTGATGCGCTGCAGGTGCGCGCGCGCTGGCTGGCAGTGGGTGACACCGCGCCGGCGCAAATCGACCTCGGTGAAGGTGATGTCGTCGGCCTGATCAAAATCTACGAAACGATGTCGTCAGCCGCGCGCGAGCAGTGGCTGGCGATCGGCCGCACGTTGTTGTCCATGCACACAGTCGGCAAGGGCACGGCCGTCGATCCCTATCCGAACCTGATGGCGCCGGTGCAGTCACCGGAAAACAACGGCAATTCCGCAGCGGCGCAGCCCACGCAGCGCTGATCTGCCTTGCCCCGCCGGGGGCATTCCCGGTACCCTGATACATCCCTGATGTGAATCGCTGGCGCTGTACTGCGCCGGCTTGGTAATCTCCCGCTTTCCCTGTGAAGTGCAGGATGCTGCGCGTGCGGGTATTGCGCCGCGCGTATCCGGAAAACGGAGTGATGCCTCGTTTCCTGCGGATGATGATGTCGTGTGCAGCGGCAGGCCTGCTGGCCGTTGCGGCGCCGGCAGCCCATGCGGCGGAGTCGCGCCCGGAACTCGCAGCCGATGCCCGGGCATTCGTGCAGGACATGGTGGAGCGCCATGGTTTCGAGCGCTCCGCGCTGGAGCGTGCCTTGCGCAATACGAAATTCCTCACATCCATCGTGCGCGCGATGGATGCGCCGTCAACGGCGCTGCCGTGGCATGAGTTCCGTGCGCGCCACATCACTGAAGCGCGGATCAATGGCGGCCTCAGATTCTGGGCGGAAAATGCCGCGGTGCTCGACCGGGCCGCCGCGGAATACCGGGTGTCGCCGGAAATCATGGTCGCCACCATCGGCATCGAGACCCTGTTCGGGCGCCTGACCGGCAACGTCAATGTGTTCGACGCGCTGACCACGCTGGCCTTTGGTTACCCGCGGCGCGCGGATTTTTTCCGCGGCGAACTGGAACAGTTCCTGCTGCTGACCCGCGAGAACGGCTGGGGTTTGAACAGCGTCAAGGGGTCATTTGCCGGCGCCATCGGCGTGCCGCAGTTTTTGCCGAGCAGTTATCGCAAATACGCCGTGGATTTCGACGGTGACGGCCGCCGTGACCTGCGCCAGGTCACCGATGCCATCGGCAGCGTCGCCAATTATTACCGGCAGTTCGGCTGGCAGCAGGATGCACCGGTGATCGTGCCCGCCGATGTCGGCAACACCGCGCTCGAACCGCTGCTGGGCGCGGGGCTCCTGCCGCACACCAGCGTGGCGGAGTTCCGCAAACGCGGCGTGGTACCGCTGGAGTTGGTTGCTGACGATGCACTGGCGTCCCTCATTTCGGTGGAGACCGAGGGTGGCACGCGTTATTGGCTGGGCTTGAACAATTTTTACGTGATCACGCGCTACAACCGCAGCATCAATTACGCGATGGTGGTGCAGGAGCTGGCATGGACCCTGCGCCAGCAGCGCCTGCGCGCGGCAGGTACTGTGCCGGACACTCCCTGAAACGGGTCGATCAGGGGTGCGGCTGCGTCGCCGGATTGCGCGGGAATGCAACCAGGTGGTCGAGTTCGAGCCGGATGCCGATTTTTTCGCCGATGGCGTGGTTGTGATGGCTGGGCACCAGTGAATACACTTGGCCGCCGTCGGGCAGGCGCAGCGTGTACAGAAACTCCGCACCGCGGAAGGCCTTGTGCAGCACCATGGCCTGCAGCGGGCTGGCGTCATCATGCAGCACATCGTCGGGCCGCAGCAGTACGTCGAATGCGGTGCCGGCCGGCCAGCGTGGCGCGGTATCCTGCACGAATTCGCCCAGTTCCAGCCGGATCTGGCCGTTGTCGGTGATGGTGCCGGGCAGGAACAGGCCCTGGCCGATGAAATCCGCGGCATAACGCGTCTGTGGTTCGTGATAAATCCGGTACGGCGTGTCCCATTGCTCGATGCGGCCGTCCCTCATGATGCCGATCATGTCGGCGATGTTGAAGGCCTCATGCTGGTCGTGGGTGACCAGCACTGCGGTGATTTTTTCGCGCTTGAGGATGTCGCGCACCTCGATGCTCAGGCGTTCGCGCATTTCCACGTCGAGGTTGGAAAAGGGTTCGTCGAGCAGCAGCAATTGCGGGCGCGGTGCCAGTGCGCGGGCGAGGGCGACGCGCTGCTGCTGGCCGCCCGACAGTTCCTGCGGATATTTTTCGCCCAGATCAGCGAGGCCGACCACCTCCAGCAGTTCCCGAACCCGCGCATCCTGTTCACCAGCCGTGGCGCCACGCAGGCCGAAGGCAATGTTGCCGGCAACAGTCAGATGCGGGAACAGCGCGTAATCCTGGAACACCACGCCGATGCGGCGCTGTTCCGGCGGCAGCGAGAGGTTTTTTGCGCTGATCACCGTGCCGTCGAGCGCCACGGTGCCGCCCAGTACCGGTTCAAAACCGGCGATACAGCGCAGTACGGTGGTTTTGCCGCAACCGCTGGCACCGAGCAGGCAGGCGATCATGCCCGGTTCGACCTCGAAACTGACACCCTGCAGCACCGGCGTGCGGTCGTAGGCGTGGCAGACATCGGTGAAAGCAAGGCGCGCAGTCATCCTTAAATTATAACGTTTTTGCTGCTGATAATGATTCTTGTTAAAATGATTTTCTCATAACTTTCCGTAACTTAGGCTCACTCCAGCTTAGTCTAATCAGCTTAGGCTAATACAGACCAGGCCGCGCCGGCTTCCAGTGATTACCAACACAGTCCCGCAACCCATCTTTACCGCATCGGCCATGCGCGCGCGCCTGCCGCGGATGCTGACGGTTTTTGCCGTCGCGCTGGCGGCCATGCTGGCGCTGCCGGTGATCGTGGTCTTGCTCAACCTGCTGACGCCATCCACCGACACCTGGCGCCATCTCGCGGGCACGGTCCTCGGCGACTACATCACCAACTCGCTGCTGCTGATGCTGGGCGTCGCATTCGGCGTGATCATCGGCGGCGTTTCCACCGCGTGGCTGACCACGATGTGCCGCTTCCCGGGGCGCCGGGTATTTGAATGGGCGCTGTTGTTGCCGATGGCCGTGCCGGCGTACGTGATGGCCTATGCCTATACAGATCTTTTGCAGTTCGCCGGCCCGGTGCAATCACTGTTGCGCGAACTGACCGGCTGGGGTGTGCATGAATACTGGTTTCCCGATGTGCGTTCGCTGGGCGGCGCCATCGTCATGCTGGCACTGGTGCTGTATCCCTACGTTTACCTGCTGGCGCGCGCGGCCTTCCTTGAGCAGTCCGACAGCATGCTCGAAGTGGCGCGGGTGTCGGGTTACGGGCCCTGGGGAACGTTCCGCCGCGTGGCATTGCCCCTGGCACGCCCCGGCATTGTCGCCGGCACCGCGCTGGCGCTGATGGAGGCGCTGGCCGATTACGGCACCGTGGCCTATTTCGGTGTGAATACCTTCACCACGGGCATTTTCCGCGCCTGGTTTTCGCTGGGGGACCATACGGCGGCGGCGCAGTTGTCGGCGATGCTGCTGGGATTCGTGTTCCTGCTGCTGCTGCTCGAACGCATCAGCCGCCGCGGCGCGGCCTTCCATTCGACCTCGCATCGCAAGCGCCTGCGCAATGTCTATCATCTGCGCGGTGTGCGCGCCGCCGCCGCCGTGTTGTTCTGCGTGGTGCCGCTGGTGTTCGGTTTCCTGCTGCCGGTGGCTGTCATGGGCCACATGGCGATGACCTCGGGTGACGCCCAGTTCGGTGCGCGTTACCTGACGCTGACCGGCAACACGGTGACGCTGGCTGCGGTCACTGCGGGCCTCGCGGTGGCGCTGGCACTGGTTGTCGGTTATGCCGGACGCGTGTCACCGACGCCCATGGTGCGCGCGGCCAACCGCATCGCCGGGCTGGGTTACGCGGTGCCCGGCGCGGTGATCGCCGTCGGCGTGCTGATTCCGGTGACCCGGCTTGATCACGTACTGGCGGGCTGGATCGAAGCCGCGACCGGCGCCAATCCCGGACTGATCCTGACCGGCGGCATCGCAGCACTGGTGTATGCCTACCTCGCGCGTTTTTTTGCAGTAGCGCTGCAGACGGTGGATGCGGGGCTCGCCAAGATCACGCCGTCAATGAACGATGCCGCACGGTCGATGGGACTGGGGCCCGGCGAGACGCTGCTGCGGGTGCATGCGCCGCTGCTGTGGCGCAGTGCGCTGACCGCGGGCTTGCTGGTGTTCGTCGATGTGATGAAGGAGCTGCCGGCCACGTTCGTGATGCGGCCGTTCAACTTCGACACGCTGGCGGTGCAGGCCTACAACCTGGCGGCTGATGAACGGCTGGCAGAAGCGTCAACGGCAGCGCTCACCATCGTGCTGGTGGGGCTGCTGCCGCTGATCGTGCTGTCGCGGATGATACTCAGGCCGGGACCCGGGCATCATTCCGATTAATGGTCTTTCACTAACTACTTCACCGTTCGGGCTGAGCCCTTCGACACGCTAAGGACAGGCTCTGTCGAAGCCTATTTGCCCTTCGACAGGCTCAGGGCGAACGGAAATGGAAAGGGCTTGGCGGATTACTTGTAACCGACGCGGTCGAAGATTTTCTGCGCGGCCGGCTGGTTTTTGCCGAGTACGCCGATGTTCAGCGTATCCATCCTGAAAGTGCCGAGCGAAGCCAGTGCCTTGTTGTTCAGCGCCGCGCCCTTGACCACCGGCCATTCGTTGTTGCCTTCGGCGAAATAAGTCTGCGCCTCGTTGCTGGTCAGGTATTCAAGGAACTTGATCGCGGCATCCTTGTTTTTTGCGGTCTTGATGACGCCGGCGCCGGAGACGTTCATGTGAGTGCCGGTGGTTTTCTGGTTGGGCCAGATCAGGCCGGTGGCTGCGATGACTTTCCGGTCTTCGGGCTTGGTCGAGTTCAACAGGCGCACATAGTAATAGCTGTTGCTGATGGCCACGCCGCATTCGCCGCTGGCGACCGCCTTGATCTGGTCGGTGTCGCCGCCCTTGGGCGTGCGCGCGAAATTGTCGACGACACCTTTGGCCCATTGTTCGGCCCTGGCTTCACCATTGTGCTCGATCAGCGCGCTCATCAGCGACAGGTTGTAGATGTGGCCACCGGAGCGCGTGCAGACCTTGCCTTTCATTTTCGGGCTGGCGAGGTCTTCGTAGCTCTGCACGTCGGCCGGGTTGACGGTCAGCTTGTTGTAAACGATGACGCGGGCGCGGGCGGAGAAACCGAACCACTGGTTGCCGGAGGCGAGCATGTTGGCGGGCAGGCGTTCAGCCAGCACTTTGGACTGGATCGGCTGAAACAGGCCCGCCTGTTCGGCGCGCCACAGGCGGCCGGCATCCACGGTGACCAGCACGTCGGCGGGGCCGGACGCGCCCTCATTGATGATGCGGGCGATCAGCGGGTCTTCGCCGGCTTCGATGCGGTTCAGCTTGATGCCGGTGGCTTTGGTGAAGCCGCTGTACAGCGCTTCATCGGTCTGGTAGTGGCGCGAGGAATACAGATTCAGTTCCTGGGCGGTGGCATTGGCGCTGAACAGTCCGGCCAGTACCAGCGTCAGAATGGAGCGGTTCATAAAATATCCTTTAAAAACAATATGTTGTAATGATTAAAGTTTGGAGCCTGATACCAATCCGAATACTAACAAGAATTATTCTCAATATCAAATTTAATGAGAATCATTGTTGTCTACGATAATCAAGGATTACAGGCTGGCACAGGCG